>CBDVDJ010000029.1:0-12268 GCA_965372695.1 uncultured bacterium | reverse complement strand
CGAGGGCGGCCGCGACCACTCCCAGAAGGATGTCCGCTCCCTCGTCGCGCACGAGTGGCTGTTCGTCACGCTGAGCACGGCGCCAAACGGGTCCAAGGACCACTTTCGCTGCAACAACCGCGACAAGCCCTTCGTGATTTTCGGGATGGGGTGTCATTTCAGCGACTACGCGTTGCACCGGGAGGCGGCGCGCGTCTCTTTCAACAGCCCCAACGGAGACTCGTTCGCCGAGCAGCTGCTCTTCCAGAACCGCGAGGGCGCCGTGTCGACATACGGCAGCAGCGGTTTCGAATATCTGGGCCAGGTCAACGCCTACATGAAACGTTTTTCCGAGATCTGGTTCTACGAGGCGCCGTACGACACGATGGTCAACCAGACCGATGGCCGCTGGGTCCTGGGCACGATGATGTTTCTCGTGGAGACGGAGGCGATCAAGTGGCTCGGGCAGAAGGACCCGGTCGACCGCTACCACATACTGGGCGACCCGCTCCTGCGCATCGACGCGGGGCCGCCGTTGATGGAGGTCACGGTCAACGGCGAACCGGTGTCGTCGGGTGACAATGTCTCCGCGGGTACCGACACGATCGCCGTAGTTGCCACCGTCAAAGACGAAAACGTCATCGAGAAGTTCGAGCTCTTCATCGACGGAACCGACATGAGCCACACGCTGGTGGTGACGCCGGTCGGAGACGAATCGATACCGTTTTCACGGATGTACGACGTCCGGTTCGACCACGAGCTGCAGCTCAAGGCCTACGACATCGTCCTGCGGGCGCTCCAGGCGCCGGACACGACCTCGGGACAGTATCACATGGCGGCGGAATTCGTGCTCAACGTGCCGTCGAACATGGACGTGGCGGTGAACGGACGCGTGATAACCGACGGGGACAAGGTTCCTGCGCAGGGAGACTACCAGATCACCCTGAATTTCCCGGTGTTCGTCCCGTCTTCGGAGATCTCCGTGGCGATCGACGACGAGGAAATCACGGGGCTGGTGTTTTCTCACCCGAGCCAGAATGACTCCACCACGTGGTTCGTACAGTTTTCCCGGACGCTGTCAGACGGCGAACACGTTCTGGCGGTGACGATCGGCGGAGGCGAGCCGCAACTGTGGACGCTGCACGTGAGCTCGGAAGCGGGGCTGCGCAACGTGGTCAACTACCCGAATCCCTTCACCAGCACCACGCAGTTCGTCTTCTCGACCGACGTGACGATCGACCAGGGTACGATCGACGTGTTCACCGTGAGCGGTAAGCGGATCGCCCGGCTGGAAATCCCGCCCGGCGCCAGGGCGCCGGGTCAGAACGCCGTGTTCTGGGACGGCCGCGATTCAGCGGGCGGCGAGATCGCCAACGGGGTCTATCTGTACGTGATTCGGGTCAACCAGAGCGGCCAGGAGACCACGATCCGCGGTAAAATGGCCCGGATGCGATAGCTCATCTATTCCTTGTCGGATTTTTCCTCATTTTGTTAGACTCGCTCCGGATTCGAGCCGGATCCGTCCGGGTTGCCGTGTCGACGGAAACCGGGGCGCTGCCGTGCTCGCGGAACGGGATATCCATGAAAAAAGACCACGAACTGTACAGCGAAATCAAGAACCTGACCACGGAGCAGCGGAATCCGCGGACGGCGGGAATCGACCTCGCTCCGGTGGAAGAAATCGTGCGTTTGATCAACGACGAGGACCGCCTTGTCGCCGACGCCGTCGGCCTGGCGCTCGCCGATATCGCACGCGTCGTCCAACTCGTCGTGGCGTCATTCAAGCGGGGCGGGCGTCTGCTCTATTTCGGCGCCGGCACCAGCGGCCGGCTCGGCGTGATCGACAGCTCCGAGTGCCCGCCCACGTTTGGCGTCGATCCCGGAATGGTCGTGGGAGTTATCGCCGGCGGCCGTGAAACTGTCTTCCTGTCGAGGGAGGGAATCGAGGATGACCTCGATGGCGGCGCGCGCGACGTCGCCGAACACAATGTCAGCGAACGCGACACCGTCGTCGGGATCGCGGCCAGCCGCCGTACACCGTATGTCCTCGGCGCACTCGCCGCGGCGCGCTCCCTTGGCGCATCGACGGCGATGGTGCGCTGCAACGACGGAGCCCGCCCGGATGTCGACGCCGTGGTCACCGTCGTCCCGGGCCCCGAAGTTATCACCGGTTCGACCCGGATGAAGGCTGGCAGTGCCCAGAAAATGGTCCTAAACATGATCACTACCGCCAGCATGGTCAGGCTCGGCAAGGTATACGAAAACCTCATGGTCGACCTCCGCCCCAACAGCGACAAGCTCATCGAACGGGGCAAGGGGATCGTGATGGAACTCGCCGGGCTGGGATACCCGGAAGCAGAAGCCATGTACGAGGCCTCCGGCCGCGACGTGAAGGTCGCCGTCGTGATGGTCCGGCGGGGGCTCGATCGGGCCGCGGCACAGGCCGAACTGGCCCGGGCCGACGGATTCCTCGCCCGTGCCCTGGGAGAACGCGTATGACGCCGCGTTGTGGCCGATTGCTCGTCTTTGCCCTGGCGCTGGCGCTCGCCGCCTCTTCGTGCGGTGAAAAAGACGACCGCCCGACCATCCGGTTCTGGCAGTTCTGGGACAACGCCGTCATAGAACCCATGATCGAGGAGTTCGAGGCCGCCCACCCCGGCGTTCGCGTCGAAGTCGAGCAACTCACCTGGAAGAGCGGTCTCGAAAAGATCCAGGCCGCCCTCGCGGCGGGCACCCAGCCCGACCTGTGTGAGCTCGGTTCCACGTGGCTGCCCCGATTCAGCTACGAAGGCGTTCTTGCCGACATGACGGCGATTTACGAGGTGGAGGCGGACAGCTTCCTCATGTGGGAAAGTGCCGTCTGGAAAGGCCGCGTTTTCGGGCTCCCGTGGGTCCAGGGATCACGGGCGTTGTTCTATAACCGCGACCTGTTCCGCCGCGCCGGACTCGATCCCGACGACCCGCCCGAAACCTGGAGCGAGCTGATCACGGCCGCCGAGGCGATCGACGTCCTGGGCCCCGACATCAACGGATTCGGCCTGAACCTCGGCGAACGCTACGTCCTGTACAAGAAGTTCATGGCGTTCGCGTGGGGCAACGGCGGCAGGATTATCGATGACGATGGCGTGGTCCGGTTCGACGGGCCCGAGACGGTCGAGGCGCTCGAGTACTACCTGGAGTTGTCCCGGTATTCGCTCAAGGAAAAGCAGGAAGTGCTCGACCACGAGTTCAAGACGGGAAAACTCGGAATGCAGATCTCCGGGGCGTGGAACCTCCGCAATTTCCGCCTCGAGGCGCCCCGACTCGATTACGGTGTGGCGCTGGTGCCCCGGCCCGACGCCGGCACAACGCACGCGAGCTTCGCCGGTGCGGAAATGCTCGTCGTGTTCGACCGCTCCCGACAGAAGGAGCTGAGCGTCGAACTCGCCCGTTTCCTGCAGGAATACCCCCGCGCGAAGGCCCTTTCGCTCTCGGCGGGCAGCGTGTTCCCGGCGTCGATACGCGTCCTCGAGGACACGACCTTTACCAGAGACGACCGGGTACGGGTATTCGTAGAACAGTCGTTTACCAGCCGGACGGCTCCCGCGCACCCCGGCTGGATCGAAATGGAAGATGCGATCAACGCCGCGATAGAGGAAGCCCTCTACGGCAGGCGGGCTCCGCGGTGGTGCCTGGCCAGCGCGGCGGAAAAGATCAAGACCGTCGTTACCAAATTTGAATCTACCGATGCACGATAACGGGCCGTCGACCGCCGCGGCCGGCTGGAGACTCAGGGCACTCCCTCCGTGGGCGCTTTTTCTCCTCCCGTGGGCGGTGATTTATACCGCCTTTTACGTGGTGCCATTCTTGTTTTCCTTCGTGCTCGGTTTTGTTTCCTACAACCCCCTCAATGTATCCAATACCAGCTGGGTCGGCGGCGCCAACTTCACCCGCCTCTTCCGGGATCCCGACTTCGCGCAGGCGCTGCGCAACACACTCTTGTTCGTGTTCGGGACCGTGCCCGTGACGACGGTGCTTTCGCTGGGGCTGGCCTTGCTGCTCAGGGGACGCCTCCCGGGGAAGGACTTCTTCAAGGCCGGCTTCTTCCTGCCGTCGATTCTTTCGATGGTGGTGATCGCGATGCTGTTCAAGCTGTTCTATTCCCCCGGCGGCGCGCTCAACGCGGTGCTTTCGCACGTGGGGGTCGGGATGCACGGGTGGCTGACCGATCCGCGTACCGCGCTGCCCGCGATCATGGCCATGGATGTCTGGGCGGCGGTCGGCTACTACGCGTTGATCTTTTACGCGGCATTCACCGCGATACCGGACGAACTGTACGAAGCGGCCGAGCTCGAGGGGGCGGGGACGTGGGCGACGCTCAGGTACATTACGCTTCCCATGCTCAAGCCCACGATCGGGTTCGTGCTTGTGATCAATACGATCCGTTCCTTTCAGGTCTTCATCGAAGTGTTCGTCATGACGCAGGGCGGACCGCTCGGGTCGACCAACACGCTGGTGCTCTACCTCTACGAGTCGGCGTTCCGGCGCCTCGACTACGGGTACGCGAGCGTGATCGCCTATGCCGTGTTTGTGCTGTCCGCGATATTTTCCGTCATCGCGATCAAACGCCTCAAACCCAGCTACTCGGCCGGAGAGAGCGCATGAGCGAACCCCGGAGTCTTGACGTCCGCCGGCTCATCCAGTTTGCCGTCCTGTTGGCCATACTGGCGCTCATGGCGTATCCGCTCGTGTGGATGGTGTCTGTTTCGTTGCGAACACCCGACGGGACGGGATTGCGGTTTTACCGCGACGTCTGGCAGGCGGGGCCGTTCGACCGCTATTTCTTCAACAGCATCGTCGTGGTGGTCGCGGTGCTGGTCGGCAACATCGTTTTTTGCGCCATGGCGGGCTACGCGTTCGCCCGCTACCGGATCCCCTGCAAGAAGATCCTGTTCTTCCTCGTGATTTCAACCATCATGCTGCCCAAACAGGTGATTCTGGTGCCGATGTACATCATCATGCAGCGCCTGCACCTGCTGGACACGTACTGGGCGCTCACGCTGCCGTTCCTCGCCGACCCCTTCAACATCTTTCTGATACGGCAGTACCTGGTTTCGGTACCGCCCGACTGCGAGGAAGCGGCCCGCCTCGACGGGGCGGGGGAGGCGACGATCCTGTTTCGCATCGTCATGCCGATGCTGAGGCCGGTGCTGGCCGTGGTGGCGATTCATACCTGCCTGATTAACTGGAATTCGTTCCTCTTTCCTTTTATACTCACCAACACCACGTCTATGCGTACCCTGCCGGTGGGGGTCGCCATGCTCTCGCAGGGGGCTCACAGCACCGATTGGGGACACCTGATGGCCGGCGCGGTGATATCCGCCGTGCCCGTCCTGGTGGCGTTCGTAATTTTTCAGAGGCAGATCATCAGCGGACTCACATCCGGGATGTCCCGGTAGATTTCCGAACACAGGAGCGAGGAGTGATGACCGGCGATCGAGGTTCAGTCCTGGGGGACACGTTGTCCAGGAAGAAATTCACGGCCGTCGGTCTGATGTCGGGCACGTCTATGGACGGGGTCGATGCGGCGCTGGTCACCATCGATGCGGACCTGGATTCGCCGAAGGTGGAGCTGCTCGAGTTCGCCGCCCTCGATTATCCCGAAGAACTGCACGAAGCGCTCCAGGACATGGCGATCGGTCACGAGACCACCGCCGAGGAAGTGGCGACAGTCAACACGGGCGTCGGTGTCACGTTCGCCGGCGGGTTCTTCGAAGTCTGCCGCCGTGCCGGCGTCGACTCCGACGAAGTCGACTTCATCGGCTCGCACGGCCAGACGGTGGCCCACGTCCCTCCCCGGATGAACTCCGGCAGCCCGATCGCCGGCACCCTGCAGCTGGGAGCCCCGTCGATCATCGCCGCGCTGACGGGGACGACCACCGTCGGAGACTTCCGGTCGGGGGACGTCGCCATGGGTGGGCAGGGGGCGCCGCTGTCTCCGTATGTCGACTTCGTCTTGCGGCGGAGCGATGATTCGAACCGCATCATATTGAACGTCGGCGGCATTGCCAATCTCACTTACCTCCCGCGCGCCTGCAATCCCGAAGATGTGGTCGCGTTCGATACCGGGCCGGGTAACATGGTGATCGACGCGCTGTTTCAGTCGCTGTTTCCGGGTGAGGGAAAGTACGACAACAACGGCGCGCGTGCGCTCGAGGGCACGGCGTCCAGGGAACTCGTCGACGGCGTGCTGCAGACGCCGTTTTTCGAAAAGCCGCCTCCGAAGTCGGCGGGTCACCGGGAGTTCGGCGCTCCGTTCGCGTGGCAGTTCCAGTCGAGCGGAGAGGAGATGGGACTAGGGCGCGCCGATATACTGGCTTCGGCGGTTTCGCTGACCACAAGAGCCGTGTCCCGGGCGATCGGCGATTACGTCGAGACGAAAGGACCGGTCGACGCTCTGTACGTCAGCGGCGGTGGCGTCCACAACCAGGCCATCTTTAACGGACTCGCACAACTCCTGGGCGATGTGCCCTGTCTTCCGGTGGACGACCTGGGGATTCCGGCCGATGCCAAGGAGGCGGTTGACTTTGTCGTCCTGGCTCGGGAGACACTGTTGGGACGGCCCAATGTGCTGATTTCTGTGACCGGGGCGGCGAGAGCCCTGGTTCTGGGGGCGATAGCGTGGGGGAACCGATCATGAAAAGACCCCGATGGGTGCGTGATTTCGGAGCGATGGCGGTGCTCGTGATCGTCCTGGCGGCGGCCGGCTGCACGCCGGCGAAAAAAGCGGCGCCGGAAGGGTCCGGCGACGAGCCCGTCATTCGCGTCCTGATCGGCGAAACGAGCGGGACCATCGAGTTCTCCGTGTCCGGCGCATTCCGTATCGACAGCGCCGGTGGTATGGCGCTGGTGCGGAGCGACGACCCGGCGACGATCAGCGTGCGGCGCGACGGGACTTCTACGCAGATACACCTCGAGCCGCAGGGTAGCGCTGCCGTGGCCGAGGGTGACGTCTATATCACCCCCACCGGTAACGCCCGGCTCCGCTACGACGGCATCGCCTGGCCCGGCCGGATGCTCGTGCGGGGTGCGGACGGCAGCGCGAGCGGCTTGTGGGTTGTCAACGTCGTCGGCCTGGAGAGCTACCTCGAAGGCGTTCTGCCCCACGAGATCGGCAATCCGGGGCCCGACGCCTTTTCCGCGATGGAGGCGCAGGCGGTTACGGCCCGGACGTACGCGATATCCAGGATCTCCGACCGGGAGGGCGCTCCGTTCGACGTGTACTCCGGTGTTCGTGACCAGGTCTACCGGGGGCGCGAAAAAATGAGCCAGCTGGCGTCGAGCGCCGTGCGCGAAACCCGGGGGCGGGTACTCGTGCTCAAGGGACAACTCGCGCGGACGTACTACAGCGCGACGTGCGGCGGGCACACGTCTGACATCCGCCTGATGTGGCCCCGGCGTGAACCCGCGCGATACCTCCAGGGAGTCTACGACCGTGACGACGCCGGGTCTTTTTGTTCGTGGGTGTACAACTTCCGCTGGAGGTTCTCGTTTTCGGGCAAGGAACTCGGCGAGATTCTCCGCAGGACGATACCGGCGGAAATGGGTGTCGACCCCGAACGCGTCGGCCACCTGATCGACATCGGCGTGTCGGCGCGCGGACCGTCGGGACGGGCCCGCTATCTGGAGGTCGTGACAACGCGGGGATCGTTTACCATAGAGGGAGACCGGATCCGCTGGGTACTGATGCCGGATCCGGAGGCCGGGCGCATCCTCCCCAGCACGCTTTTCAATCTACACAAGGAAATGAACAACCAGAGGGTGGCGTCGGTGAGTATCGTCGGGGGCGGCAACGGACACGGGGTGGGCATGTGCCAGAACGGCGCCATCGGAATGGCGAAACGGGGGTACACGCGCGACATGATTCTCTCGCACTACTACCCGGGCACCGAAATTTCAAAACGGTATTGATACGATGACCAACGACGACAACATGCTCACGCCGGACATCCGCTTTCATCTCATCAGGAAGATGGAGCGGCACAAAGTGATCGCGCTTGCGGGCACTTCGCTGCTCGAACACGAGGCGAAGTACCTCGATTTTCACGGTGTGGCCGGGGTGGTTCTTTTCCAGAGAAACGTGGAGAGCCTGTCGCAGGTCCACGAGCTGATCGCCAGCGCGGCCGAACGCCTCGCGCGCGACGGCCTTCCCCCGCTCGTAATGTCGGACCACGAGGGAGATTTCATCGCCGAACTACAGAAGATCATCGGCGTGCCGCCGTCGGCGATGGCGATCGCGGCGGCGGGCGACCTCGACCTGGCGCGCGAGGTAGCGCTCGAAACCGGCCGCGCGATGAGGAAGCTGGGTATCAACGCCGTCCTGGCCCCCGTCGCGGACTGTTTTCTCGACCCCTCGAGCCCCATCACGGGACTGCGGACGTTTGGACGCGACCCTGAAGCCGTCGCCGGCTTCGTTGCCAGCACGATCGCCGGTTACCGCGAAGCGGGACTGATTGCGTGTGTGAAACATTTTCCGGGGCACGGGGCGACGCCGGAGGATTCCCACGAGACGCTGCCGGAAGTGAGCAAATCGCTCGAGGAACTCCATCTCGAGGACCTGGTCCCGTTCCGCCGTGCCATCGAAGAGGGTGCCGAGATGATGATGATGTCGCACGTCGCCTTCCCGATGGGGGGCGATGCCCTGGTCCCGGCCAGTTTCGACACCCGGCTGATACAGGACCTGCTGCGCGGTGAGTTGGGATACGGTGGTGTCGTGATCACCGATGCGCTCGAGATGGCCGGCGCGCGCTGGTACACCCGGGGGCGTTTCGGTGAGGGAGCGGGCGGATTCGAAAGGTCGCTGTTCGCGGGGGTCGACCTCCTGCTGCACACCAGGCCGGTGCCGGAAGCGGTCGAGGTGGAAGGCAGAGACAAACCGCTGATATCGCTCAACGTGATGGATACGGTGATCCGTACCCTGGAAAAAGTCGTTGACCAGGGCCGTATCGATGATCGCATCGCGGAGGCCGCCGAGAGCAGCGAATCTCTGCGGGGCTTTCTGTCCGTACTCGACGCGTCTTACTCCCGCGTGTCCGAGTTGCGCCGCACGGTCGCGGAGAGGACGGCGTCCGACCGGCCGGCGCCGACGCGGGGAAAGGTGATTCAGTTCGATGCCTATCCCTCCGTGCCCGGCGTGTACCGGGACGTTGCGGAACGGAGCATCGCCGCCTGGGGAAAGGTGCCCGAAGCGGGAATTATCGACCCCGGTGAACACTACGTCGTCATCCCCGTGGAGAGCTCGCCGGGGCCGTCGCTCAAAAAGCAGGACCTCGACGGGTTCGTCGACGTGCTCTGCCGTCATTTCCCCTACTGGCGCCGCACCGACGTCGTGGAAGGGTTTGTAACCGGGGAAGACGGGGAACTGTATCCCGACGTGCAGATGGGGCCGCAGGTGATCGACGCCACCCGCTACACCGGTAATGAATCGTACGGATTCCACGTTGCGGGAGACGAAGACATCATTATGGTGTTTTCCTGCCGCGGGAATCCGCCCGAGTTGTTCCTCGACAATCTCGTCGAGTTCGTGCGGCGATTCGAGCCCGCCGTCGTACTCGTGCTCGGCTGGCCCGTGACCGACTGGATCCCGGAAGACTCCCCGGCCCTGCTCTGTTTCGGGGCCTCGGCCCAGGTCGCCTCGGCGGCCGCGAGGGTGCTCGCCGGCGAGATCGAGGCCCAGGGCCGGATCGAGGGGCTGTGGCCCGTTTGATTCCCGCGCCCGCGACGCGGGTACGCGAACCCGGCGGAAAAAAAGGACTTAACCCGTTGCCTTGCCAGCAATTTGGGGATTGACAACCAGCAGCGGCGGTGTTAATTTGACTTCCTGATTTCGAGCGCCGCATCGCACGCGCTCGGTTTTTCCAGTATACGCGGGGTCGTAGTTCAGTTTGGTTAGAACGCCTGCCTGTCACGCAGGAGGTCGCGAGTTCGAGTCTCGTCGGCCCCGCCATAGATTTAGACAAGCGCCCTGCAACGTTTTGCGTTGCGGGGCGCTTTGTTTTTCGGACCAGGTGGTCGACGTATGGATGTTCGACAACGAGGTTCAAATCCCGTTGGGGACGCCAATTTATTACAACCCTCATAAGTCACACTTCTCTAGCAACTTTCTGGTTCAAACCGATCATCGCATAAGGCGTCAAGTTTCCATCGCCACCGACAACCCGCTGGGGTAACATAAGTAGCGATTTCAAATCCCGCTGGGTGCTAAGGAGCGTGCTTTTTGATAGGACAGACCATCTCTCATTACAAGATCCTCGAGAAGCTCGGGGAAGGTGGGATGGGTGTGGCCTACAAGGCCGAAGATACCAAGCTCAAACGTGTCGTTGCCCTCAAATTTCTCTCCTCGCAATCCCTCGGTACCCCCGACGAAAAGACGCGTTTTGTCCACGAAGCCCAGGCGGCAGCTGCCCTGGATCATCCGAACATTTGCACGGTCCACGAGATCGACGAGGCCGACGGACACACGTTTATCGCGATGGCATACGTCGAGGGGCAGAGTCTCAGGGAGAAAACCGAGTCGGGTCCGCTCAAGCTCGAAGAGGCGTTGAGCGTGGCGATTGATGTCGCCCACGGTCTCCAAGAGGCGCACGAGAAAGATATCGTTCACCGGGACATTAAAAGCGCCAACATCATGGTGACAAAAAAGGGGCAGGCAAAGATTACCGATTTTGGCCTGGCCAAGCTGGCCGACAGCACACGGGTAACGAAGACGGGGACAAGCGTGGGAACTGTGGCGTACATGTCGCCCGAACAGGCACGGGGTGAGGACGTGGATCAACGGTCCGACATCTGGTCGTTGGGTGTGGTGCTTTACGAGATGCTCGCGGGACGCTTGCCATTTGTAGGCGATCGCCCGGAGGCGCTAACCTACCAGATCGTCCACGAGGACCCAGAGCCGATAACGGCACTCCGCAGTGGTATTCCATTGGAACTGGAGCGGATTGCCATCAAGTGCCTGGACAAAGAAGCATCCAGTCGCTACCAGCACGTCGAAGAGGTGCTGGTGGATCTTGGTAGAGTAGAAAGAGCACCAGTCGCTAGACCGAAGAAGAATCTATTTAGATACCTGCTCCCCTCGTCGGTGGTCTTGCTCGCCGCGGCGCTCCTTGTAATTTTCAACCCGTTCCAATGGGGGATTACGGCGGACGAAAACACAGGTCCAGTGAAACTTGTGGTGTTACCGTTTGAGAACCTGGGCGCGCCGGAAGATGAGTATTTTGCCGACGGCATTACGGATGAAATCACATCGAAGCTGGCCGTCATACCGGGATTGGCTGTGATATCCCGCACGAGCGCGAAGAAATATAAAAACACGCACAAAGGATTGCGTGAAATCGGACAGGAACTCGGTGTGGATTACGTCCTTGAAGGCACCATTCGTTGGGACAAACGGGGAGAACGCGAAAAGGTTCGTATCACGCCACAGCTCATCAACGTGTCAGACGACTTTCACCTTTGGGCAGAGAACTACGAGCGCGAAATCGAGGAAATATTCGCGGTTCAGGCTGAAATCGCCTCGCAGATCGCCGACGCGCTGGACATCACCTTGCTCGCCTCGGAGCGTCGCACTCTCGAAGCCAGGCCGACCGAGAATCTCGATGCCTACCGGGCCTACCTGCGGGGCGTGGATTATACATGGCACAGCGATGAGCTCGAAGACAACGTTCGACTCGGAATACAGTTACTCGAGCGTGCGGTGAATCTGGATCCCGAATTCGCCTTGAGCTATGCCGTGTTATCGGAGGCGCACGCACTCATGTACCATTATGGATATGACCGCAGCGAAGAGCGCTTGTCGCAGGCCAGGGCCGCTGTCGACAAGGCGTTCGAGCTCCAACCCGAGCTTTCCGAAGCCCACTTGGCGTTCGCCCGTTATTACTACAATGGATATAGGAATTATGAACGGGCGCTGGAGGAGTTGGCGATCGCCGAGCGAGGGCTCCCAAACGACGAACAAATACTCCGGCTCACTGGCTACATCTTGCGGCGTCAGGGAAAGTTCGAAGCAGCGGTCGATCGCTTCAAGAAGGCGTTCGAGTTGAGCCCACAAGGCAACAAGATTGCCAATAATATTGGGGAAACCTACGCGTACTTGAGAGAATATGCGGAAGCGGTTCGCTACTTGGATCTCTCCATCTCCCTGGCCCCAGACCAGACAGACGCGTACGAGGGTAAGGCGTACAGGTATATCTCCTGGTGGGGTGACACGAAGCGGGCCCGAGAAGTCCTCGAAATGGCGCCGGGTGAAGGGCGC
>CBDVDJ010000028.1:0-12427 GCA_965372695.1 uncultured bacterium | reverse complement strand
CTTTCGCGAAGACGACCAGGTTCCGGCGGTGGTACTGACGGACATAACCGTCGATGACATCCGGCTGGTGGTCGGCGGTGAATCGCCGCTGAATGCGCCGATTCATCTGGCCGGGGAAATCGTACTGAAGTCCGACCAGAATGACATTTCACTCACGTTCGCCGCCCTCGACTTTGGCCGGCCCGAGAGGAACCTGTACAAATACCGGTTGGAAGATTACGACGAGCAGTGGCGCGAACCCGGGCTCAGCCGGACAGCCACTTATACCAACCTGGCGCCGGGGGAGTATGTATTCCGTGTCCAGGGAAGCAATCGCGACGGCGTGTGGAACGAGACCGGGGCGGCATTGGCGATCACGATCCTGCCGCCATGGTGGCGGACAGGCATTGCCTACATTATATATGTCTTGTTGCTGGCAGCGGCTGGTGTCGTTTTATACCGTCAAATCATCCAGAGAGAGCGCATGAACGCGGCGCTCGCCGTGGAAAAAGCGGAGGCCCGGCACCTCCACGAGCTCGACCGCCTCAAATCTCGGTTCCTCGCCAATATTTCCCACGAGTTTCGTACGCCGCTCACATTGATCAAGGCGCCCTTGCAGCGGCTGCTGGAAAACCCGGCGGGAGGCGACCGAAAGCTCTTCGGGACCATGGCCCGCAACGCGACGCGCCTGGCGCAACTCATAGACCAGCTTCTCGACATCTCGCGCCTCGAAGCAGGGCGCCTTCCCATGAAGTTGCAGCAGGGGGACTATCTCGGTTTCCTGCGCGCCCTGGTTTCGTCATTCGATTCCTATGTCGAGACGCGCGGAATCAAGTTGGTCACGTCTATCCCGGAGGGGGCGGGTGAGGCGTGGTATGACCCCGATATCCTGGAAAAAATCGTCGGCAATCTTCTCTCTAACGCTTTCAAGTTTACCCCGTCGGGTGGTGAAGTGGAAGTCACCGTCACCGAGCACTCCGATATAGAGATGATGCGAATCCCGCAACCCGGCCGGAGACCGGGCGACGAAAATCTGGCTGAAGCTCACGAGCTAACCATCACGGTCGCGAACTCGGGGTCGTACATACCTCATCGGGAGCAGAAACGGATCTTCAACCGTTACCACCAGTTCGCGTCGGCCGGGGGAAGCGGCATTGGCCTTGCACTGGTCAAAGAGCTCATCGAATGGATGGGTGGGCGGATCCATGTCGAAAGCGACCCCGATAGCGGCACCCGGTTTTCCGTCACCGCGCCTGTGTTCCTGCAAGCGCCATTCGAGGACGCAGCGGACGAAATGGAGGATTTAGAAACCTCTGGTGAGTCCGGGATGCCGGCGGATGACGTCCCGGCGGATGGCGAACAGCCGCCTCTCGTTCTCGTCGTGGAAGACCACCCCGATCTGATGACGTACCTGCGATCCGAACTGCCGCCCGAATTCCGGGTGGTCGAAGCGGCAAGGGGTGACGACGGTTTCGAAAGAGCGATTGAAGAGATACCGGACCTGGTTCTCAGCGACGTGATGATGCCGGGAATCGACGGGTTCGAGTTGTGCCGGCGTCTCAAGGACGACGATCGAACGAGCCACATTCCCGTCATATTGTTGACTGCCCGCACCGAGGCCGAAAGCCGGCGCCGGGGGCTGTTGACCGGCGCCGACGACTATCTGGCCAAGCCCTTTGATACCAAGGAGTTGAAAATCCGCATCGGCAATCTCATCGTCCAGCGCCGCAAACTGGCCGAGCAGTTTGCCCGCCAGGTAATCACCCTGGCGCCCGACGCGATGCCCGTTTCCTCGGCCGACGAGCGGTTCCTGCTGCGTGCACGCGAAGTTATCGAGGCCAATCTCGAGGACGCCGACTTCAAGATCGGGGCGTTCTGCCACGAAATCGCCATGAGCCGGGCCCAGCTCCACCGCAAACTCAAAGCCGTGACCGGCCAGTCGGCCACCGAGTTCATCCGCACGTATCGCTTGCAGCGCGCCGCCCAGCTCCTCGAAGGTGGCTACGGCAACGTCACCGAGGTGGCCTACGCCGTGGGCTTCCGTAATCTTTCCTTCTTTTCGCGCAATTTCCGCGAACAATACGGCGTCCAGCCCTCCGAATACCCTCAAAAAGGCTGATCTGAGACATTCCTGCAAACATCCGAGACATACGGGTTAGCGCGTACAACCCATAAACAGATAAGCTTGTCAGCGAGTCTATAAATTCACCGAATCCCTGAATTCGTTACAGAATTGCAACCGAGCGACGGACGGTACGACCGCCGGCGCTCACATCTCTAGGGGGAATCAGAATGATTTCCAGACTGGTAACAGTTGTTGCTCTGAGTCTCATCGTGGCGGCCACGGCCGTCAGTGCCGGCACCCTTTGGGATCAGTCGACCTTCGATCCCTTGGGCGCCGGATACTACAATTCCGTTTCGGGCGCACCGCCGTTCGGATCCACCAACTACGCCGTTTGTGACGTCACCGTCGCCAACACGTGGGTCATCGACAGCATCACCATGTACTTCTCGGCCCTCGATGCTGGATGGGGCGGCGCCATCTCGCAGGGGTACGTCAATATTTTCCCGAAGAGCGGCACGCTGCCGGTCGACGGTACCGACGATCCCACCATCGGCACACTGGTCACGATGACCGGTACGCTGAACGTCGATCATTTCGTCGTGACGGCGTCGGGCCTGGGCATCACGCTGGCGCCAGGCGAGTACTGGATCGGGATTACGCCGATCGCGCCGGGCGGCTTCATGGGTCCGGAGATCTGCCTCATGGACCTCAACCCCGCGGGCGACGCGACGGCATCGTACGACCCGAACGCTTTCCCCGGTCCTGCCGCGTGGATGGCCACCTGGCCGGGCGAAGACGCCTCGATCCTGATCACGGGCGACCAGCCGGTTCCGGTCGAGGAATCGACCTGGGGCAATATCAAGGCTCTTTACAAGTAGATATTGTTTGAAGCCGATGATCCGTCCGGGCCGCTACTCGCGGCCCGGACGGATACCAAATCGCCACCCCTGATTCGCGCATGACGATGGCAGGCCGAATGACCAGCGTCATCAATCCACAGGAGTTGAAAATATGAAGCACATGAAAACAGGTCTCTGCGGTTTTGTGGTGGCGCTGGTTCTTATTTGCGGCGCCGCACACGGCCAGGTCACTTTTCACATGATCGGTGAGGGCATGGCGACCGATATGTCCGCCGATGGCTCCGTCGTCGTGGGCAACTTCTTCAGTTATGAGGCGTGGCGGTGGACGAAGCACACCGGCATCGTTGGGCTGGGCATGGGCTCCGGACCGTCGGGCAGCATCGCGGGATCACCCGACGTGTCGGACGACGGCACCAGGGTCTCGGCGATGATCCTCCTCGACGACACGCTGGCGACGTGGGGGCTCTGGACCGAGGGATCGGGCTGGCAGCACCTCATGCCGCCCGCGCCGTCCGACGGCGGTCTCATGGGGGCCGCGTACGGTTCTGCGTGGGGCCTGTCGGGCGACGGCAAAACGGTGGTCGGCCTGTACTGGCGCTCCGGCCAGACGGGCGGCAGCGCGCACGCGGCCAGGTGGACCGAAGCGACCGGCGTGGTGGACCTCGGGAGCGGCGGCGGCAACAGCCGCGCCAACGACGCCGACTACGACGGCGACGTGATTGTCGGTTGGGACGAAGATCCGGGGTTTGGCACGTGGTGGCCCACCGTGTGGGTCGACGGCGTGAGGCACGTTCTCGATACACCCGACGCATTCACCGAAGCGACGTGTGTGTCGCCCGACGGCAAGATGATAGGTGGGATGTCGCTCGACACGACCTCGGCGAATGTAGGTGCAGCTGTGTGGCGCTGGAACGGAACGGCATGGGACAAGGAATATCTCGGCGTTCTGGCGGGAACGTTTCCCGGCTACGGCCAGGCGATCGCATTCGACATGAGTGCTGACGGGAGTGTCGTCGTCGGATACAACCGCTTCGACTTCGCGCCCGCGCCGGCGACCGGCTTCATCTGGACGGCGGCGGACGGTATGGTCAACGTCGAAGATTTTCTTGCCGACAACGGCGTCACTATTCCTCCGGGATTCGACATTCTCGGCCTCAACGCCATCTCCGACGACGGGAAGATCATGGCCGGTCTCGGCCAGGATACGGCATTCCCGTTTACTTATCGGAGTTTCATGATTTACGTCGGCGACGCCGCGCTGGGAGCGAACGCGCCGTCGACTCAATTCCAGATCGGCCAGAATTATCCCAATCCCTTCAATCCGTCGACGACGATTCCCGTCACGATGTCCCGCAGCGGCAGCGTGCGGCTGGATATTTACAATGTCAACGGACAGCGGGTTCGCCACCTGCACAACGGTGATCTGCCGGCGGGAATGCACCATTTCAGCTGGAACGGCGTTGACGACGGCGGCGGCGTGGTGGCCAGCGGGGTTTACTTCGCCCGTTTGACCGACCCGGCCGGCGCGTCGATGACTCGGCGCATGGTGTTGCTTAAATAGAGTTCAAGGAAAAATGTCAGCCTTGCCTGACTGTTTTTGTCCGAGGAAAACCCCCAGGAGGCGGTTCAGTATGTCCATGAGAGTGCCGGTCCTGTCGATCGTAGTGGCGATAGTGATGTATGCCGCGGCGGCCCATGGCGGCGAGGGCGACGTATATATTGTCGACGACGCCGTGACCAGCCAGATCGACGTGGGAGCGTTCGAGAAAACGGGGAAGGTCACCATGCTGGAAGGGCCGAGCGAGTTCTGCGAAACCGAACGCGGTCCCGCGCCGCCCCCGTACCCGCAGATCCAGGTCAGGGAGCCGGGCTACGAACAGCTCGGTGTATCCGGCGGAGAAACCGACGGAGTGTGGTTCATTAACGGGGGCAGGCACTGGACAAAGAACCGCTCAGTGCTGGTCCTGTGGAAGATTCGCGTTCCGGACGCCGACCGGCGTGCGGTGCAGGAATACGGGCGCGACATGACGCTGTCGCTCTGGGTCGACTGGGATGAGAGCGAGTCGTGGGAGCCCGGTGAACTCGTCGTTCGCAGGGACGTCAACATCGCCCACCGGCTGCCGACCGACCGATCCAATGTGACTGTTTACTATCTCACCTGCTTCCGGGTTCCCGACGTGACCGACATGCCGTCGGCGAACAGCGGGTGGGGAAGCGGGGGGAACCACGAGTTCCGGCACTTCTGGGTCCGTGGAACGCTCGCCTACGACGATCCCGATGTGAGTCCGGACGGTGAGCAGGTGTTCGGTGAGGCGGAGGACTACCGCGTCAGCTACAGGGTACGCGGTGGGCACCGGGGGGAGGGGCCGCAATGAGGTTGATATCAAGACATTCAGCGGCCTCTGTACTGTCCCTCGCCTTGCTGATACTTGCTCCCGCTTCGTTCGTCGCGCAGGAGAACGCGCTGACAACAGAAAAAGTATCTCCGGCCGTCCGTGAACTGGTTGACCAGGCCACCCCCGGCGAACTGATTGCCGTTATTGTCAAGATGAAGGGGCAGGCGGAACTGAGTGGAGTCGACGGAACAAAATCGTCGGTCTATGCGGCACTTCGCCGCTCGGCGGAGCTCTCCCAGGCGGATTTCGTGCGCGCGCTCGGGAGTCCCGACAAAGCTGGGAAAGTCGGTGTCGTCCGGACCTTCTGGATCGACAATCTCGTCCTGGTCGAGGCTACAAGCGAAGTCATCACCGAAATCGCCAGTCGAAATGACGTCAAAGTCATATACGATAACACGACGGTCTCGATTCCGCCACGACCCGAGCCGACGAAACGGTCGCACGATCGTCCGAAGCTCTCCGCCGCACAGGGGCAGGGGCAGCTGTGGGACCATATCGCCAAAGTAGGGGCGAAGCGGGTCTGGTCCGCGTACGGACTCGATGGATCGGGTATTCGAATCGGCGGACTCGACACCGGTGTAGACATCAATCACCCCGACATTGCCGGCAAGATGCTCACCAACGACTCTTCCGATCCGACCTATCCCGGTGGCTGGGCCGAATTCGACGTATACGGGAACATCGTGCCCAATTCGGTGCCGCACGACACCGGCGAACACGGTACCCATACAACGGGTACGATGATCGGCGGCGACGCGAGCGGTTACGACATCGGTGTTGCCCCCGGCGCCACGCTCATGCATGGACTGACACTGCCTGGGGGATCCGGATCATTCGCCCAGATCATCGGTGGTATGGAGTGGCTCGTCGATCCCGACGGGGATCCCTCTACCGACGACGGCGCCCACGTGATCAACATGTCGCTGGGCGCGATCGGCACACCCGCCGTTCTCGTCGCGCCCGTCGAGAACATGATCGCCGCGGGCGTTTTCCCGAGCTTCTCGATCGGCAACGCCGGTCCCCGGCCGGAATCGACGGGGTCTCCCGGCAACATCCCCGTTTCTTATGCGTCCGGTGCGACCGACAGTACCGACACGGTTGCGGGACTCTCGAGCCGTGGACCGGTCGAGTGGAATTTTCCGCCCTACGTCGGTACCTACGTCAAGCCCGACATCACGGCGCCGGGTGTAAAGGTCTACTCTTCTGTGCCCGGTGGAGAGTGGGAGTGGTCGAGTGCTTACGGCGAATGGAGCGGCACGTCGATGGCCACGCCGCACGTGACCGGAACCGTGGCGTTGATGCTGCAGGCCAACCCCGACCTCACGGTGGATACGATCAAGCAGTTGCTGTCGACGACGGCGATCGACTATGGTGCCCACGGCAAGGACAATGACTACGGTTGGGGACGGCTCGACGCCTTCGCGGCGGTTAGCGCCGCAGTGGCCGGTGTCGGCGCGATCGAGGGAGTGGTAAACGGGCAGGGGACGGGTCCCCTTGAGAATGTGCTCGTGACCGTCGCGAATACGTCCCAGAACACGCGCTCCGACGAGAACGGGTTCTACTCGCTGCAGGTAGTCGCCGGAAGCCATTCGGTCACATATAGTGATTTCGCCTACCAGACCCGGACGGTGACGGTGGACGTCGCCGCCAACGAGGTCACCACACGAAATGTAACGCTGATCAAGTTGCTCGGCGGCGAGGTTGCCGGTTCGGTGACCGACGCCAATACGGGTGAGGGCATCGCGGCAGCCCTTTCTGTGATCCTCCGCAATTCCGTGGTCAAGCAGGTGACGGCCGACCCGGCGACGGGCGCCTTCAGCATCTCGCTGCCGCGAGGAACGTACGATATCGAGATCGAGCCGCCGTTTCCTTACGCGGGGGGGGCACGTAAAGGTGTCGTCGTCAATGTAGGCACAGTAACGCCGCTCAACGCGGCCTACGTGCCCGCCGAGATCTTGATTGTCGACGACGATATCAATCGTTCGTATGAGACTTTCTACCAGGCCGCAGTCGGCGCCACCGGCCGCACGCACATGACAATCAGGAAAACGCCAAGTGCCGAGGACATGGCCGCCTTTGACGCTGTCGTGTGGTTCTGCGGCAACGACTATTTGACCACCCTCACGCCGACCGAACAGGCCGAGGTGGCCCAGTACCTCGACGGCGGAGGCAGGCTTTTCATATCGGGCCAGGACATCGGACTCAACATCTGGTGGATGCCGTTTTACGAGCAGTATTTCCGTACGGTCGCCGTCAAGGACGACGCTGATCTGGGAGCCGTTCTCGGTGTTGCAGGAAATCCCGTCGGGGCCGGTCTTCACTTCGACATCCAGGGCGGTACGGGTGCAAACAACCAGGGGTACCCGTCGGAAATAGATCCAATCGAGCCCGACGCTCAGGCAGCGTTTCTTTACGACCAGACGGTGCCCTCGGAGCAGTTGACGGTGAACCGCAGTGACGGCACCGCCGACAAACCCGATAAAACAGGCATCATCAGCAGCGGAACCGCCGGCGTGACCGTCGATACCGGGACGTACAGACTGGTCTATTTTTCGTTCGGATTCGAGGGGATCGCCGATGCCGCGTCACGGGAGACGGTCATGGGCCGTGTACTAGACTGGCTGCAGGGCTATCCCGAGATCGACCACACACCCATGCCCGACACAGAGGATACGGAACAGCCGTATCGAGTCGTGGCAACGGTGACCTCCGAAGCCTTTACCATCGACCCGTCGAGCATCGCCGTTGTCTACGACGCCGGCGATGGTCCGGTCTCACTGGCGATGACTGCCTCCGGTGCGCCGGATGAGTACGAAGCGCTCATCCCCGCGCAGGACCGCGATACGGCCGTCGAATACTACATCACGGCCGCCGATGTCGAGGGGCACACCTCGACCGATCCGGCCGGTGCTCCTGTCTACCGGCACGCGTTCGAGGTCGGGAGAGACACGCTGCCGCCGCTCGTCGACCACATTCCCTACCGCAATACCAACGATGTCGAGGGGCCCTACCGTATCGAAGCGCTGGCCTCCGATAACGTCGGTGTCGATGACGTGTATCTGTTTTACTGGAAGAATGCCGAGCCGGCTCGCCGCGCAGAAATGACGCGAGAATCCGACGGGGGCTGGGTCGGCTCCATTGCCGGTCCGGCGGTTTATGGCGACGTCTATCAATACTATCTGCTGGCGAATGATGCTTCGTACTCGGGAAACACCACGAGGCTGCCCGAAACCGGAAACTTTTCCTTCGAAATCGTCGAGGAATTCGTGTGGGATTTCGAGTCCGACGACGGCGCCCTCGACTCCCCGGGGTTCATCTGGCAGTGGGGCAAGCCGGTGAACGGTCCCGGAGTGGCCCACTCGGGAGACAATGTCTGGGCGACGATGCTCGACGGAGAGTATACGAATCTCAGCAGCGACTTTCTCGACGTCCCACCCGTCACACTGAACGCCGACAAGCAGTACGCCCTGCTGGAATTCTGGCAATGGTACGAAATAGAAACCTATCTCGACGGCGGCAACGTCAAATTGTCGGCCGACAGCGGACAGACGTGGACGGTTATCGAACCCGCCGGCGGGTATCCGGCCACCGTCTATGAATACAACATCGGCGTTCCCAACGAACCGGCGTTCACCGGGTACGACAAAATGTACTGGCATCCCGTTACCTTCGATCTTTCCGCGTACGCCGGCGAGACGATACAGCTGCGATTTCATCTCGGCACCAACGCGTACGTCACCAAGGCGGGTTGGTATGTCGACGATATCCACATCTGGTCGACCGATACCGATGACATTGCCCCGTTGATCCACCACGTCGACGGGCCGGTCAGCACGCTCGATACCGCAGGGCCTTATACGGTCACCGCCGTCGCGAGCGATGTGCTGTCGGGTCTCGACGCCGTCACACTCGTGTACACCACCGACGGCGGCTCGACGTGGAGCGAGGTGGCCATGACCGCCACCGAAGCCGACGGAGACGAGTACAGAGGCGATGTACCGGGGCAGCCAGCCGGAACGCGGGTCTCGCTCTACGTCCGGGCGACCGACAAGGAAGGTAACGAGACGGTCTCTTACCCACTGGAAGAGTACCATCGCTTTTCGATCATGCCCGGCGCGCCCATCCTCGTGATGGTGAGCGCAACGACGGGCGCGTCGCTCGACGACTTCCGGGAGGCTCTCGAATCCAACGGCCATATCGCTGATTACTGGAACCTGGCGACGCAAGGCGGAGCGATTCTCGACCACCTCGGTTCGTATGAGAAAGTCATCGTCGATGAGCTGAGCGCGATTACACCGCTCGAACGCGGCGCGTACACCGCGTTCATGCAGTCGGGGACCGTGGCCGGCAAAAAGGGGTTTTTCATCCTCGGGCGCGACGTCGCGTGGACCTCGGCGAATCGCCCGTGGGTCGCCGAGTGGCTCCGCGCCGATTTTGTCCAGGACGACCCCGCCTGGCGTGAACTCAGCGGGACTGCCGGCGATCCCGTCGGAGAGGGCGAGACCTTCGTCATCTCCGGGGCGATTCCCGACGAGGTGCGCCGATCGAGCGCCTTCACCGGCGGTGAGGTTGTATATCGCTTCTCGGGTGAGGGCACACAGGCCGCCGGTCGCGACGGGCTGACGCTGGTGTTCGCGGAGTCCGGCAAACAGTGGGACGGTGTCGTTCCGTATGCGCCCAGGAGCCTCGACGCGGCGGCGGGCATTCGGTATAACGGCGAGACGTACCGATCGGTGTTTTTTACTTTCAATTTTGACTACATTCAGGAATCCGGACGGCGCGCCGGCATTGCCAACCGGGTAATCCGGTGGCTGGAAGCGCCGGAAATCGTCCACGTGCCGCTGCGTGACACAGAAGACACCCTATCGGTGCGGACGGTGACGGCGCGGATATATTCGGGCAAGCTCGATCCGTCGCGTATCAAGCTGACATACGACGCTGGTGCGGGACCGGTCGTTGCCGACATGTCGCCGACAACCAATCCGGGCGAGTACACGACGGAAATACCGGCGCGGCCGCTCAACACGACGGTGAGTTATTACATCAGCGCGACCAACACCGACGGCAACGCATCGTACCTCCCTGCGGGCGCGCCCGCCGAGAGTTACACCTACCAGGTGATTTCTGACGTCGTACCGCCGAAAATCGTCCACACGCCGGCTGGATCGACGGCTGACGTTGCTGGTCCGTACGTTATATCGGCGATGATTACCGACAATACCGGCGTCGACCGCAGTACCGTAACGCTCACGTACCGCAAGAATGGTGGAGCGGAAAACACTATCGGTATGACCGTGGTGGATGGTGACGTATTCGAGGCGGAAATTCCCGGACCGTCGGTTCTCGGAGATGTTTACGAATATTTCATCGACGCGCGTGATATCGCTTCGATTCCCAATGCGGCGCGCGAACCGGTAAGCGGATACCACGCGCTCGAGATCGTTGACTACTTCGCCTGGGACTTCGAGACCGACGACGGCGGGTTTGCCGCCACCGGTCAGGACTGGGAGTGGGGTACGCCGGCGTCAGGACCCGGCGGTGCGTACTCGGGTGACAATGTGTGGGCGACGAATCTGGACGGCGACTACTCGTCACCTTCGAACTCGACGCTGGACTCGCCGGCGATTGTCGTGCCCGATGGCGCGACATACGCCCACCTCACGTTCTGGCATTGGTACCATAACGAACTCAATTACGACGGGGGCAACGTCAAGATATCCGACGACGGCGGTTCGTCCTGGACGATCCTGACGCCGGAAACCGGATACACCGGAACAGCTCGAAGCGGCAACGCCGGCATCCCCGGTGAACCGTGCTTCACCGGTTCGGCCCACCAGTTCTGGGATAAAGTTGTCTTTGACCTGACGCTGTACAAGGGGCAGGCGGTGATCATCCGCTGGCACTTCGGCAGCGACCCGAGCGTCGACTACGCGGGGTGGTATATAGATGACGTCCGGATCGAAAGCACCGGCGACACCAGGGGCCCGGTCATCGCGGCGGCCCGCGTGCCGGCCGGTACGAACGATACCGAAGGCCCGTACACGGTAACGGCGACGACCGTCGATTTGCACTCTGGTGTGGCTTCGGTGACGATGCGTTACAGCGTCGACGACGGCTCGACGTGGAACGAAGTCGGTATGGAAACGTCCGTCGCCACCGGCGAGTACTCGGCGAAGATCCCGGGACAAGAAGCGGGAACCCGAATCCGGGTGGAGTTCGATGCGGCCGACGAGCGGTCGAACCGTACGGAGGGTGTCCGTGGGTATGATTTCGGCGTGATGCCGTCGGCGGACTATCTCGCCGTTCTGGGAGACGCGACACCCGGGGCTACCGCTGCGTACCGGGCGGCGTTCGCGGCGATCGACAAGACACTCGACATCTGGTCCATTAACGAGCTCGGGATACCTTCCGGGGAATTGCTCGAGTCGTATCGCGCGACTGTCGTCGAAATGAACGGCGGGTTCGAGCCGGAGTTGCGGGAATCGATCTCTTCGTGGCTCGACAGTGACGATGGTACGCCGCAGGAGATCGTCATTCTCGGAAGCGATATTCCCGCCGACAATTTCATGAAGCACTACGCCGGGCTCGACGAAGTCCGAGACGATCGTTCCACGAACGGATTCGCCGCCGCGGCCGGCCGATTTGACGACGCCGCCGAAGCGCGGGCATTCGGGGAGAAGTCCGGCAAGACCTGGAACGAAAGTATGTGGATGGCGGACGTGGCCGGCGACGAGCCGGATGAAGGATTGCGCTTCAAGGGCGAGCGCCACGCGTCCGTTCACTTCGCATACAGCTTTGGTGATGTATCCGACGGGACGCGGCATGCAGAGATGATAGAAGGGGCGCTCGCCTGGCTCGCCGAAGCCGCCGCGGAGATTGAATCGGGTGGAGCGAGCGAAATAGCGCTGCCCGGTCGTCTTACTATGGGACAGAACTACCCGAATCCGTTCAACCCAACGACGACGCTCAGGGTCGGTTTTCCGGCCGGTATTCGCGAAGATGTTTCGTTGAAGATCTACAATGTGCGTGGCCAGCTGGTGAAGACCCTCTTCGAGGGACAGAAACTGCCGGGCTGGTATACATTCACCTGGGACGGACGCAGCAACCGCGGCGAGGTCGTTGCGACG
>CBDVDJ010000027.1:0-12434 GCA_965372695.1 uncultured bacterium | reverse complement strand
CGGCCTCTGCGTGCAGTTGACCAAGATCAGCCAGGCGACAGAGCCTCCCGAAGACGACGATTGATTCCGGTCCGAAGGACCGGCCGCGACCATGCCCAGAATCCGCTGCTTCGCGTGGAACTTTCACCCTCACGCTGCGTAGAAGCAAGAAATTGATTTTATTGCCACTTATGGGTCTGGAGCGGCGTTAGATGGCAGTCCCGTACCCGGTCATCATTTCCGTTCTCTATCTCGCCTGTGGGGTGTTCATATTCCTGCTCGGGCTGACCATTCTGAGGGTCGGCCAGAACAGCGCCCCCACGCGTGCCACCGCGCTGATGCTGTTCTTCGCCGGTGTCGGCCCGCTGTTGACGGCATCGGGTATCATTCTGGAGAGCACGCTGCGTCCCGGGGCGGTCGTCTACCAGAACCCGGTGGAGAATTTCGAGTACCTCTGGGAATTCTATTTTCCGTCCCTCCTCTTGTTCGCCCTCAACTTTCCGCGCGAGAACCGCGTGATTCACCGGTTTCCCGTCATCGGGATTCTTCTGTTTCTCCCGTACATTTTCCACCTCGTCATCATGATGTTCGGCGACCGCATGCTCGAGGCCATCACTCATCTCTACCGCGTATTCCCGTCGGACAGCGAGATCAGCGTGGGATCCCACGAAGTCGCCTTCGGCGGTCTCGACAACGTCGCGGGGGCGCTGGTGAGCATTCTCGCGAAAGTCCACCGCGCCCTCTTTTCGATCGTCAACATTATTTACTCGTTCACCGCGATCTACCTCCTGTCCCGCAATCTCGGGCAGGTGCTCAACCCGAGACTGGCCAGGCAGTTGCGTACGGTGGTGGCGGGATTGTCCGTCAGCGTCGTCGCATACGTCGTAACCAAGTTCTTTTCGTGGACGTATCCCGGCGCGATGCCGGAGGGTGTCGGGCTGGCCCTGACCAACTTCGCCCTCGTGGTCAGCGGCGGGACGATCGCGTTCGCGTTGATCAGACAGCAGTTCCTCGGGATCCGGCACGTGATGCGGCGCGGACTGCTCTACAGCGTTGCCGCCTTCCTCTTCGCCGCCGCCTACCTGATCATCGTCCGTCCGGTTTCGGAATACTTCGGCCAGTACAGTGCGGTGAGCAAGGAGGCATTCGAAACGGGGTTCGTCATCCTCGCGATTATCGCGTTTCAGCCGACGCTGTTGCGCATGGAGGAAGTCCTCGGGGCGGTGCTCCTGAAAGGGCGCGTGGATATGGCCAGGCGCTTCAGGGTCCTCGCGTCTGACGTCGCGACGGTCACCAGTGTTGAAGAACTGGAAGGTGTGTTGCAGAAAGGATTCCGCGAGATCCTCGACACGTCGGCTTCCGCGCTCTATCACTGTGACGCCGAAGACCGGTCGAGCCGGCTCGGCAAGCTGCTCGAGACCGTCGGCGAGCCGGTGCGCCGGAAGGATCTGGCCAACTTCGAGGAGCGTGACGGAGGCGGCCATTCGGGGGGAGGGCGCCGCCGCCGGGGCATTCCACGCCGCCAGAGGCGAAAATCGTTACTGGAAGCGATCCTCGACGAGTCGCCACAAGTCGCCGCTTACGATGTGATCGTCCCCATCGTCAAGGAACGACGCTGCGTAGCGTACGTGGGGCTGGGAGAGAAGATATACGGGGTTCCGTACAGCTCCGGGGAACTCTTACACCTCTCGGTGCTGGCGACGCAGATCGCTTCGGCGCTGCAGAACATACAGCTCATGCAGGAAAACCTCGAACGGCAGCTCTTCGAGGAGGAGTTGAAGATCGCCCGCAAGATCCAGACGCAGTTGTTACCGGGTACGGCGCCGCGACTCGAAGGGTTCGACCTGCACGCGTATACGGTTCCGAGCCGGATGGTTGGCGGGGACTATTATGACTGGGTGGTCGTGGACGGCCGATGGCTGGTACTCGTGGTGGCGGATGTGTCGGGAAAGGGCATACCCGCGTCGATTCTGACGGCGACGCTCCAGGCGGCGGTCCGCTCCAACGTCGATGTGCAGACGAAACCAGAACAGATGATGTCGAGGTTGAACAGGCTGTTGTACCAGAACACTTCGGCGTCGGAGTTTGCCACCCTGTTCTACGGTGTCGTCGATCTGGAGACGGGCGAGTTGAGCTATTCCAACGCGGGACACGATTTCCCGCTGATCGTCAACGGTGGCGGGGTGGAAGAGCTGGGTGAGAGCGGAATAGTGCTCGGGTGCCTGGAAGAATTCGATTACCGCGCGAGCCGGAGCCGGATTCCCGAAGCCGGCACCCTCGCCATATACACCGACGGAATTACCGAGTCGGAGTCGCGGGACGGCGACTACTACGGCACCGGGCGGCTGCGCGAAGCGCTGGTGCGGCATGCGGACGAGGCGGCTGCGGATATCTGCGCTCACGTTATTGAAGAGGTCCATGAGTTTGGTACGACTGAATCACTCGACGACCTGACCCTTGTCGTGTTAAAACGCTCGGGGACATAAGGGGACAAGATGCGGGTACTCGGGATAGATTACGGTAGACGACGGGTCGGCCTCGCCTTGAGCGACGAGCTGGGAATCACCGCCCAGGGGCTCGATACGTTCGACCGGAAAACGGGAGACGTCCTGGCGCACGTCGCGCGGCTCATCGAACAACACGGCGTGGAGACCGTCGTGCTCGGCCACCCCGTTTCCATGTCGGGGCGCGACAACAAGACCAGCCGGACCGTCGAGGCGTTTGCCGGGACGCTGCGCGCACGCCACGGCATTCGCGTGGTACTCTGGGACGAGCGCCTCTCCAGCGTCGAGGCGAAACGGGTGCTCAAGGGGTCGGGCGCCGGAAAGGGCGCCGTCGACCGGGTGGCCGCCTCCCTGATACTGCAGAACTATCTCGATTCGAGACCCGGCCCGGTCAGTGATTCCAACAGAGAGTGAAGATCAGACCCGTGTTCAAAAAAACAGTCGTTATTACCATTGCAGCGATCCTGTTCGCCGCCATCGCGGCGGTGGTGACGATACGGCTCGGTATCACCCGCCCCGCCGGTGGGCCGGACTCGCCCGCCGTTCGCGTCGAGGTCCCGGACGGACAGGCATTTTCAGTCCTGGTGGACCGGCTCGCCGGTGAAGGCCTCATCGCGGCCCCCCGGGCGGTCAAGTTGTTCGCGAAGATGCGTGGCTATGACCGGCGGATCCATTCGGGGACGTACGAATTCAGCGCCGGAGAGAAGCCCATCGACATGCTCGCGCGCCTGATGAGCGGTGACGTCGTCACCACCGACGTGACGGTGCCCGAGGGGTATAACGTCTGGCAGATCTCCGCCGCCTTCGAAGCGGCCGATATCGACTCGGTCGACATGCTGGCAGCGCTCGGCGACGCGGACCTGCTGGAGAGGCGGCGCATAGAGGCGCCGTCACTCGAGGGCTACCTGTTTCCCGATACCTACCGCGTGCGCTGGGGGGCTTCCGCGGGCGAAGTGACACGGATGATGCTCGAGCGAATGGACGAAGTATTCGACGCCGCGCTCGTGCAACGGGCCGTCGATATCGGTATGACGCCGCACGAAGTTTTGACACTCGCGTCGATCGTCGAAGCCGAGACGCGGGTGCCGTCCGAACGGGCGCTGGTTTCCGCCGTGTATCACAACCGGTTGCGGCGCAGGATGCGCCTGGAGGCCGACCCGACCGTCGCCTACGCGATGGGCGGGTACCGCGGGAGGCTTTTGTACGCCGACCTCGAGATCGACTCGCCGTACAATACTTACCGGAGCCGGGGACTGCCGCCGGGGCCGATCTGCAGCCCGGGGAAGGCGGCGATCGAGGCGGCGCTTTACCCCGATTCTTCCTCGGCGGCGCTGTATTTCGTTGCGCGCGGGGACGGGAGTCATGTATTTTCACGTACACTGCGTGAGCACAACGCCGCCGTGAAACAGATGCGGCGGGAGCGCCGCGCCGCGCCGGGACAATGAATTAATCAATAAGTGAACATTATGACGACGGAGCGACATTGAACAGCAACGCCGGCAACCAGCTGCCCGAAGAGCTCGCCGTTCCCTTCGAGAGGCTCAAGGCCAGCATCGCGGCGTACGGGCCCATGGCCGT
Source organism: uncultured bacterium (assembly GCA_965372695.1). GTDB lineage: Bacteria > Krumholzibacteriota > Krumholzibacteriia > WVZY01 > JAKEHA01 > CBDUWU01. The sequence goes on along the minus strand of CBDVDJ010000027.1, from coordinate 8,373 downwards.
CGCTTACTCCGGTGGAGTGGACTCGGCGTTTCTCGCCTATGCGGCGCGCGAAGCGCTCGGCGACCAGATGGTGTGCGTCATCGCCGTATCCCCTTCGCTCGGCGAGAGAGAACACCGAAGCGCCGTTGCGTTTCTCCAGGATCACCGTATCCCGTTCGAAGAAGTCCACACCGCCGAGATGGACGACGAGCGCTACCGCGCCAACGGTCCCGATCGCTGTTACTTCTGCAAGAGCGAGTTGTTCAACGCCATCGAGGCCGCCGAATCGCTGCGCCGGTATCCGCGAGTCGCCTACGGCGCCAATGTCGACGACGCGGGGGACTACCGGCCCGGTGCGCGAGCGGCCGGCGAACACGAGATCGTGGCGCCGTTGGCTGAAGCCGGGTACGACAAGAGGCTCATCCGCGATACCGCGCGCCGCCTGGGCCTGGAAGTGTGGGACAAGCCGGCGGCGCCGTGCCTCGCCTCGCGCGTCCCGTATTTCTCCGAGGTCACACCGGCGAAGCTCGTTCAGATCGAGTCGGCCGAGACGGTACTCAAGGATGCCGGTTTCCGGGAGTGCCGGGTGCGCCACCACGGCGACACGGCCCGTATCGAGGTGCCCCGGGGGGACCTGGAACGGCTGCGCGACCCGGCGTGCTGGCCGGGAATCGAGGCCGGCGTGCGGGAGGCGGGCTTCAGGGAAGTTGTGGTCGAGGATGACGGTCTTCGGAGCGGACGTCTGAATGACGCGCTCGGGGAATCATGATGGCGCGCAGCGGTTGACAGCGGCGCCCCGCTTGTGGTTAAGTTACGATCCATCGGAAGAGGACTTGTAATGACAAAGGCGTTGACGCACAAATTCAAGTGGAAGATTTTCGCGGCGGGGATGATCTCGATCATCGCCGGTTATATTTTTCTCGCGGCGGCGGACATCACCATCGCGCCGATACTGCTGGTACTCGGGTACTGCATTCTGATCCCGCTTTCTTTCCTCTAAGCAGGCGCCGTCGGGTCGCACCGGCGGGTCCTGTGCTATAATGATAACGAAGTGGGCGGATAGCTCAGCTGGGAGAGCACCTGCTTTACACGCAGGGGGTCACAGGTTCAAGCCCTGTTTCGCCCACCACTTCTCCGCAAAGCCACGGTAATTGACCCTTTCGAGGGGGACTCCAATGAAGAAACGCGCATTTCTGGTGGCGGGACTGATGCTGGTGGCCGTGTTGTGTTTGCGGGCCCTACCGCATTTTGCCGCGACAGCCGCCGCCGGACCGTGGGAAGCCTGTTCGACGTCGGCATACACGACCGGCGGGTGTTACGTCGCGTGCCCCCAGGGTGACGGCACGAGCCTTTCCGCTATCAACTCGACGATATACGTCGTCTGCAAGGACTTTACCGGCACCCCGATTCCCAACATTCCCGCGACGGATTTCTGGCTGATCGGTTGCAGCGACGCACTCATCCTCTGCGGCGGAAGCGGAGCCATCGACGCCGACCAGGCCACCAACAGCAATGGCGAGACGACGATCAGCGGCCAGTTCGCAGCGGGCGGCTGCGGCGTCGACGGTGTTAACGTGGTCGTGCAGGGGTGGATCATCACCGACCCCGACAACTGTTCGGTGCCGTACTGCCTGCCGGTGCAAACGACGAGCCCGGATATCACCGGAAACGGCGGAGTCGTTGACCGTGTCGTTGACATAATAGACCTGGCGGCGTTCTCGGCGGGATATACCGCATCGCCGAAACCCTACGACGGGTGTATCGACTACAACTGCGACGACCTGGTCGATATCATCGATTTTTCAATTTTTGCGCAGCACTACCTTCACAATTGCTGATCCCCGGCCGCCGGCCGGGAGAGGAGAGCACGATGAAAAGAGGGACAATCCTGACCGGGCTGGCCGTGCTGGTGTTGACCGGCCTGATTGTGCTGGCCGGTGCACCGACGGTCACGCCGTTTCCCGGCCTGCCCGTAATTATCGTTGATGGCGCAGGCGGGTGCTACGTGACCTGCCCCCAGGGCGACGGTGACGGTCTGGCGGAAATCGGTGCGGTCATAACGGTGACCGTCACAGACATCACCGGGGCTCCGATTGTGGGGATTCCCGCGGGTGACTACTGGCTGATCGGTTGTGAAGACAACATCGTGCTCTGCGCGGGCAGCCACGCGATCAACGCCGATTCGGCGTCGAACGCCGATGGCGTGACGACGATCAGCGGGAGACTCGCCGCGGGCGGTTGCGACAACAGCCTGGTGGTGGTCGTGCAGGGTATCGTGGCGACCGATCCCGATGATCAGAGCACGCCGCTGTGCCTGCCGTACGAGACGAAGAGCCCGGATGTCACGGGTGACGGGGGCGTGGTCGACCAGGTCGTCGATATCATCGATCTCGCCACGTTTGCCATGGGATACACCTCACCTCCCCAAGTCTACGACGCGTGTTTTGACTTCAACTGCGACGGGACCGTCGGACTCATAGACTTTGCGATATTCGCACAGCACTTTCTTCACTGGTGTTGAGCCGCTGTTTATTGTCCGTGAGAGGGGATGCCGATGAAAGCAAAAGTAATTTTAGCGGGGCTGATAGCGGTGGTGTCTTACTGCGTATTCGCGCCAGCGGTCGTGCCACCTGTTAAATCGACTCCCGGTATTCCGATCGTTACGGCAGAGGGCGCCGGCGGGTGTTATGTAGCGTGCCCGCAAGGCGATGGAAGCAGTCTGTCCGATATCGGTGCCGTCATTACGGTGACGGTGACAGACTATGGCGGATATCCGATAACCAGGGTGCCCGCGAGCGACGTCTGGCTGATTGGTTGTGAAGACAACATCGTGCTCTGCGGCGGCAGCGCCGCGATCAACGCCGATTCGATGACGAACGACAACGGCGTGACGACGATCAGCGGGAGGCTCGCCGCGGGAGGGTGTGATTCGGAACTGCTCGTGGTTGTGATGGGGATCGTTGCGAGCGTTCCCGGTGATCCGAACACGCCGCTGTGCCTGCCGTACGAGACGAAGAGCCCGGATGTCACGGGTGACGGGGGCGTGGTCGACCAGGTCGTCGATATCGTGGACCTGGCGGCTTTTGCGGCCGGGTTTGTGTCGCCACCGAAGCCCTACGATGCGTGCCTGGATTTCAATTGTGACGGGATTGTCGATATCGTCGATTTTTCGATTTTCGCGCTGCACTATCTCCACATGTGCTGAGCGTCTCCCGTCACCCCGGCGGTTAACGAGCGCGAACTTGTGGGTGTGTAACCCCTTGCGGTGCAATCGATTCTTATATATACAGATTGTTGCTATTTATCTTATTCGGAATCCAGAACCAGGGGGAAACGTGCGTTTACTCATTTAAATAATGCATGTTGACATTTTCCCCGCTGTTATGGTACACTCTCATCTCGGTCGAGTAAGGTGTCGTTTTACCAACAGGTGGAAGGAGGAGCATACCTCATTCAGCATCGGTATGCATCCAGAGCAGAGGTATCAATGCCTCCTTTTAGGCCATATCATCCAAAAACTTTTTGGAGGTGTAGGAATGTCCAAAGGAAAATTCGTCGCTCTCTCCCTGATCGCTGCGACGTTGCTCAGCTGGCAGGTTGCAAGTGTTGACATCGCCAACAGTGGTGTTGTCGAGCCTTGTAGCTCAACGGCTTTCGCCCTACCGGGTTGTTACGTAGTTTGCCCGCAGGGTGACGGTGTGCAGCTTGGCACGATCAACTCGAAGATTTTTATTGTTGCCAAGGACATCACAGGCGCTCCCATTGCGGGAATACCGGCTGCTGACTTCTGGCTGATCGGCTGTAACGATCAGTTGGTGCTCTGCGGTGGTGGCGGTTCGATCAACGCCGATTCGGCGTCGAACGCGAACGGTAATACCACCATTTCGGGCGACCTGGCTGCCAGTGGCTGCGATCTCGGTGGCGTTTCTGTTGTCATTCAAGGTGTGGTTCTCGTCGAGCAGGGTAGCTGCACGGCACCGCTTTGTCTGCCGATCACCACTATGAGCCCGGATATGACGGGTAACGGTGGCGTGATTGACGGCGCGGTAGACCTCCTTGACTTGTCAGCGTTCGCAGGTAAATACACGTCCCCGCCGAAGCCGTATGATGCTTGTGTAGACTTCAACTGTGACGGCGTCATAGACATCATCGACTTCTCAATCTTCGCGCAGCACTATCTGCACGTTTGCTAAGACAGGGATCGTATAGGCAGGATTTTGCGGCCTAAAAGACTCCTAAATAAGCAACACGATAGAGATTCTGCACAAGGTAAGGAGTTGTGGCTATGAAGAAAATTCTAGTAGTGGTTTTTGCAGTCGTTGTTATGCTGGGCGCCGCCCAGGTCAACGCACAGGTGCCTTATGTCCAGGTGTACTTCGATGAGTTCTGGCAGACGTCAGTGCTCGAGTCGTGCCCCCTGGAGGCCCCCGGAACCGTGGTCAGTACAGTATATGTGGTTGCCCACAACTTTAACATGTGGATGAACGGCATTGAGTACATGATCAGCTACCCGTCGGAATTGACCTGGCTGGGCGACTCGATTGGTTCCGACAAGCTGTCGATCGGCAACTCGCCGACCGGCATCGGTGTCACGTGGCCGGTTCCTGGAAACGGGTTCGGTGCTCTCCTTATTCAGACCGCTAACGTGCTCTGGATGTGTGAGGGCTGTAGTTCGACCAATATCACCATCACGGTCTTGAAGCATCCGTCCACGCCGTGTACCGGCCCGGACTGTACTAACCTGGTCCGTGCGGTGCGTTGGCCCGACCTGGAGCTCGTCTTTGGCGTTGGTATGACGTCGGTGGTATGCCCCGTCATTCCGGTCGAGGAAACGACCTGGGGTGGTATCAAGGCTCAGTACAACGACTAAGCGGTCTTACGCGATGGGCTGGATGAGCCGGACTGGTTCATCCAGCCGTTCGTAACCTGCTTTGTTGATGTGATGATCACGCCGATGTAGTACGAGTCGGTATGGCGGCTCGGTGGGAGCCGCGGGTTTTACCCGCGACAGCCAGCCGCGCCGGATCAGGCTCTCGACACACCGTCCGCAGGGTTTTGACTTCGGCTGATTTATCAACAAAAACACCAGCGCCCGGACCGCTTTGGCGACCGGGCGTTGGTGTTTCTGGGTTGGGTAGTTCGAGTCCGGGAACCGCGGGGGGAGAAACAGAACAAGCACTGACAACAGCGGTGACAAGCGTATCAGTTTGCGCACCCGAAGGAGTACCAACTATGAAACGTGTTTTATTGCTATCTCTCGGCATTCTTCTCTTGGCTGGAATGGCCTTCGGCCAGGCCGGTTATATCGGGCTCTATTCCGATTTCGGTTACACAAACTGCACGATGTACGACATGCCCGGTCTCCAGACGATTTACGCCGTGCACAAGGCGAGCACGGGCTCGACGGCTTCTCAGTTCCGTATCGCCGTTGACCCCGGTATGACGTGCACCTCGGTAGGCGTCATCAACGGATTCCCGACCACGATAGGAAGCCCCGAAATAGGTATATCGGTCGCCTATGGAGCCTGTTTTGCGTCCGACATCCTGTTGCTGACGTGGAACTTCCTGTGCAGTGGCACGTCGGCCACGTGTTCCATGCTCCGGGTCGTGCCGGATCCGTCGGCCCTCTCGGGGACCATCGAAGTCGTCGACTGCGACCAGTTCAAGCTGGTCGGGGGCGGTTCGATCATGTACGTCAACCCCGACGGTACCTGTGACTGCGGCGAAATCGTTCCGGTCCGGGAGTCGAGCTGGGGAGCCATCAAGTCGCTGTACCATTAGCGGTCCATAAGGTGCGTATTTACCAGTTATTTACCTGAAAAGGCTTGACAATAAGCACCCCAACCGAGATAAATTCATTAGCCTGTCTTCTATAATTGGGAAGATTTCAGGACTAAGGGTTTAGGGAGATGTTTTCTCGAGACCGCTCCGTCGCGGCAGGGGAATGCGCTGGCGGGGTCGGCTCGATGCGTGCGACATCTGGTCCCCTTCAGCGGTTCTCGTCGTTCCAGGACCCCTGTCTTCAAAGGAGTAGAAATGAAAAGAATACTGCTATTGACCGTGGTGGTGCTGTGCCTGGCCGGGCTGGCGTTCGCGCAGTCTGATGTCGGTTCGATCGACATCTTCTCGGATGCCGCCTACACGAGTTGTAACTTCATCGACGTTATTGGCCTGGTTCCGGTTTACATCGTCCACACCCATGCCAATGACGGCGCCGCGGCGTCGCAGTGGATGCTGGAACTGGGTGCCGGCGTTATTATGCAGTTTGTGGGCTCGAACTCGCCGTTTCCCACGGCAATCGGTAACCCGTTGACAGGCATTTCGATTGCCTACGGTAGCTGCCAGACGGGCAATACCCTCATCCTGACGGTCAACTTTTTCGGTTCGGGAACGTCCGCGACGTGCTCGCTCATGTCGATCGTCCCGGATCCGGGGGCACTTTCGGGAATGGTCGAAATCGTCGACTGCCTAGAGCCGCCGGTGGGACCAAACAAGATCACGCTCGAGAAGGGCGGCCAGGGCCGCGTCAACCCGGACCTGACGTGCGATTGTACCGTTCCGGTCCGGGAGACCACGTGGGGCGGCATCAAGGCCCTCTACGGAGAATAATCCGAGTACTCGGCAAGTTCGATTTTTCACAACCCCGCCGGCTCCATGCCGGCGGGGTTGTGTGCATCGGGGCGATTCTGGCCCCTTGACAGGGCCGCCAAAGTGAATTACTATTCAGTAGTTAGCCGCCCCGTTGACTACCGAACATCCCTGTTCCAGCCCCCCCTGCAACTGGATTGAATACGAACTTGAAGAAGCACACCTCCTTCCGCTCTGAGCCGTTCCAGTGCCCGCGGGCCGGGCTTATCTGGGCGTCGTCGCTCCTGACTCTATTCTTCCTGGCTTGGGTCGCCGTTACGGCGGCCCTTGCCCGTCCGGCGGGGCGTATCCCGGCTCGAGTCCTGCCCGGGGCCCCCGACAGGGTGGTTTTCCGTGTCGATCTGGAGCCCTGGACCGTGGCGCCGTCGGAAGCGCTACCGGGGGCGGCCCGGGTCGATATCCCGGGCTTCGTTCGTGTGGGCCGGCAGGGCGAGCCCATGCAGCCGTCTCGCAAGTTCATGGTGGGGTTACCCCCGGAGGGGACGTGGCGCGTCTCGTGGCGCGTCCTGAAGTCGGTTTCGCTGGGGCAGATCCGGGTCGAGCCCATGCCGTTCCGGGAAGCGCGGCGGGACGGTGAAATGGGGGTCGTCCCGGTCGAGCGCTATGCCTTCGAAGCGGAGGTCTACGACTCCTTTCGCAGCCCCGCTCCCGTGGCGGCCGACGAAGACGCCTGGATTCGCCGCCAGCGTGTGCTTCCCGTGTGGGTTCGGCCGCTCTCCTACGACCCGTCAACGGGCGACGCGACGCTGGCGACATCTATCGAGGTGACGGTTACGTTCGGCGGCACAAGCCGTCCGGATGGTCGCGGTGCGCCGGTTATCGAATCTCCGGAGTGGGAAGAGACGTTTTCGCGCATGCTGGTCAATGCCGGCCAGGCGCGGTCGTGGCGCGTTCCCAGCCCGTTTGTCGGCCGGTCTCCCTCGCAGACTCTGCAGCTGCTACCGATCGGGCCGATGGCCAAGCTGCGCGTGCGGACCACCGGTATCCACAAGGTGTCCGCCGCCGCGCTGATTGCCGCCGGGTTTCCGGCGGGGCAACCGGTCGACGACCTGCACCTGTTCAAACGTGGATACGACGACGACGCGCTCACCGGCACGGTCACCGACGTCGCGTTCAGGGTCGCCGAGGACGGCGCGGGGACACCCGGCGTGTTCGACGGCGGCGATATCCTCGTGTTTTACGCGATACGAGTGCGTGAGGACGCCACCCGCGAAGATCCGCTCGAACTCTACACTTTTGACAACGTTTACTGGCTGGGAACGAATTCCGGGACTGTCATGTCGGATCGCGCGATGTCGCCGGGGTATCTCTCAGCCGACACGGCCAGCGCGTGGTTTCCCGTCCGGCGGCAATTCGTCGAAGACCGCGCGTTCTTCGAAGAGACAAAAGCCCCGGGCAAGGACTACTACTTTTTCAACGACGGCTCCGAGATCACCGTGAATTTCCCGTTCGAGATGGACGCGGTGCGTCCGGGGTCGAGTGTGACTCTGACGGCCGCCCTCCACGGTTCGGTCTATAACCAGCTTCGGTCGATCGCGACGCGCCTCGTCAACTCCAGGGGCAACCTGGTGATCTCGCCGACGGTGTTCGTGTCGAACAAATCGATCGTGGAATACACGGCCGACTTGCCGGGGGGCTCGTTCGACGTGGGCGCGAACACGTTCCGGTATGAGCGGTCCGACATCGCCAACCAGCGGGTAAGGGTGCTGATCAACTGGCTGCACGTATCCTACGACGCTCTCTACC
>CBDVDJ010000026.1:0-12617 GCA_965372695.1 uncultured bacterium | reverse complement strand
GGCTTGAATCCGGAGAGGTTGTTATCGGCCATATCGGGAAGTCCTTCGATTTGTGAGTCTGTTACGGTCGAGGAGATCGGGACGTGAGTGCCCAGGATACGAAAGCGTAACTATATCAATAAATCCGGAATTCCAGAAGTGCTATCGGGAGGCTCCCGGGGGCACCCATCGGTTACACGGGAAGCAGCGAGCCGACGGCATCCTCGACGGCGTCCAGTATTTCGCACGACCTGACCAGTTCCTGCATCCTGGTGTGGTCCGGATAGAGCGGGCGGTCGATGTCGAGGAATTCGACGTGTTTCCGGACCGTCTCCTTTGCCCTGGCGACGCCGCGTCCGGTCTGGAATTCCCGGATGTCGAGGGCCTGGGCAGCCCCCATGAACTCGATCCCCAGCACCCCGCAGGCGTTGTCGAAAATCTGGGCGTTCTTGATCGCCGTGTTCATTCCCATCGACACGAAGTCCTCCTGGTCGGCCGCCGCCGGGATCGACGCCACCGAGGCGGGCGCCGAGAGGATGCGCTGCTCGACGATGAGGCTGTCCGCCGTGTACTGCGAGAGCATCATCCCGCTGAACATACCGGCGCCCTTCGTGAGGAAATCGGGGAGACCGGCGCTGAGGGCCGGGTTGAGAAGACGGTTTAAGCGACGCTCGGAAAGCACACTCACCATTGTAATTGCCTGACCGGCGATCTCCATGGGAAGGGAAACGGGCGTCCCCTGGAAGTTCGCTCCCGTCAGGGTGAGGTCGTCTTCCGGGAAGAAAACAGGGTTGTCGCCCACGCCGTTGAGCTCGGTTTCGACCTGGCTTCGGGCCCACGCGACGGCGTCGTGCGCCGCGCCGATTACCTGGGGGCTCGAACGCATCGAGTAGGCGTCCTGGACCCGGGTCTTGTGCTTGCCCGACAGCAGGTCGCTTCCGTCGATGCACTTCATGATCGACCGGGCGCTGCGCACGGCGCCGGCGAAGCCCCGGACCTCGTGGAGGCGGACGTCGTAGGGTTTCATGTTGGCGAGGAGGGCCTCCAGCGACATCGCGCACGCGATTTCGGCCTGCCGGAGCCAGCGGTCCATGTCGTATACGTGGATCGCGCTCATGGCGGTGAGGACGTTCGAACCGTTGATCGTGGCCAGCCCGTCGCGCGCCTCCAGCCCGGGGACGGCGATCCCGGCTCGTTCCATCGCCTCGGAGCCGGGGAGCAACTTGCCCTCGTACCACGCCTCTCCTTCACCCATCATCAACAGTGCCACCTGGGACATGGGAGCGAGGTCACCCGATGCCCCCACCGAGCCCTTCTGGCAGACAAACGGGGTAACGCCCTTGTTGAGCATCTCGACGAGCGTCATCGTGATTTCGGGCCGGCAGCCCGAGCGGCCGTGGGCGTGTACGTTGATCCGGCCGGTCATGGCGCCGCGGACGGTTTCGATGGGGGCCGGGTCGCCGATTCCCGCCGAATGGTTGTAGATCAGGTACTTTTGAAAATCCTTGACCTGCTCGCCGTCCAGGACGATCTCGGAGAACTCGCCGATCCCCGTGTTGACGCCGTACATGATTTCACCGGCCGCGATCTTCTTTTCGATCATTTCACGGCAGCGCCCGATCCGTTCGATGGCGTCCGCCGCCAGTTCGACCTTTTCGCCGTGGCGCGCGATGCGGACGATTTTCTCCGCCGTCAATCCAGAGCCGTCGAGTGTAATGGGCATTGGTGTCTCCTTCTGGGTCCGTTCATCAATATGAGGTTATAAGAAAACAGGGGACGGGCCGGAACGCGGTCGTCGTGGGGTATTCTACATGAAAAGGCGCCCCTCCCAAACCTCAATCGGGCGCCGTTTTTCCCCGTGGCACCGGCCGTAGGATTGTGCTAACATGGCGGTTCCGGCGCTGCGGAGCGATATGACCGGGGCGGCCGAAGACGGTGAGCATTCAAGCGGCGTCCCGAAAGAACTTTGCCGGGGCGCCGTCTTCTAACACATATACAAACATGTTCAAATTCAAACCCTTCGATGAAATGACGCCGGAGGACTACGCGGCGATCGGCCTTCGCTCGGGCCTGGAGATCCACCAACAGCTCCTGACGGAGAAGAAGATCTTCTGCCGTTGTCCGGCGGGCCTCTACAGCCACGAATACGACTCCGAAATTCTCCGTCACATGCGTCCCACATTGTCCGAGCTCGGCGAATACGACGGGACGGCGCTGATGGAGTTCAAGACGAAGAAGGAGATCATCTACCGCCTCAACCGCGATTCGGTGTGCACCTACGAGATGGACGACACACCGCCGTTCATGCTGAACGACGAAGCGCTCGATATCGCCCTCGAAGTGGCGATGATGCTCGACCTCAGCCTCGTCAACGAGCTCCATATCGCCCGCAAGCAGTACCTCGACGGCAGCATCCCCACGGGCTTCCAGAGAACGACGATCGTGGGAGTGGACGGCTGGATTCCCTACAAGGGGCGCAGGATCGGGATCTACCAGCTCGGACTGGAGGAAGACTCGTGTCGCGAGGTTTCCGACGTCGGACACCGGCGCGTGTACCTGACCGACCGCCTGGGCATGCCGCTCATCGAACCCGTCACGCACCCCGACATGCACACGCCGCAGGAAGTGGCCGAGGTCGGCGAGGTGTTGCGCCGCCTGATGCGGTCGACCGGAAAAGTCCGCACGGGGCACGGCGCCACCCGGATGGACGTGAACGTGAGCGTGGCCGGGAGCACGAGGGTCGAAATCAAGGGCGTGCCGAGCCTGCGCCGGACTCCAGAACTCGTTTACAATGAAGCGATGCGTCAGTGGAACCTCCTGCGGATTCGCGACCTGCTGGCGGAGCGGGGCGTCACGCAGGACACGATTTCGGTGTCGACATCCGATGTGACCGCCCTTGTCGGCAAAACCGGCTACCGGCCGGTCCGGAAAGCGCTCGCGGCGGGCGCCGTGGCGCGGGCGGTGAAGCTGGGGGGCTTTGCCGGCGTCCTCGACGAACACACGCAGACGGATACCGTGTTCGCGCAGGAGTTTTCCGACCGCATCCGGGTCGTGGCCTGCCTGACGACGCTGCCCAACATGGTCTACTCCGGCGATCGCCACAAAACGCTCTCGTCGAGCCACTGGCGGGCGATCCACGAGGCGTTGGAGGCGGGCGGTGACGATGTGGTCGTGGTTACCTGGGGAAGTGAAGCCGACGCGGACTGCGCGGCATCCGAGATCGAGATCCGCGCCCGGGAGGCGGTGGCAGAATGCCCCGTGCCCGGCGAGACGCGTCAGGCCCACGACGACGGGACGAACGGTTTCGAGCGCATTCTCCCCGGCCCCGAGCGTATGTACCCGGACACCGATCTCCCCCCGATCGTGGTGGGACGAGAACGATTCGACCGTATACGGAAGCGGGTTCAGGAACCCGTCTGGGAACGCGAAACGAGGCTCCGAGAGTCCGGACTCTCAGACGACGTCGTGGCCCGGCTCGTCATATCGCCCCGGTACCGGCTCTACCGGCGGTTGACCGGAGAGGCGGAAATCGCGCCCATACTGGCGGGGGAGGTTCTTGCCCGCCGGCTCGTGGCCCTGGAGAGGGCGGGGCTGGACACGGCGTCTCTGTCCGACGACTCGATCGCCGGGGTGTTGACAGCGCACCGTGAGGGCCGCCTGTCGAGGGAGGGAATCGTCCCCGTGTTCGAGTGGCTGATCGAAGCCGGGGCCGACGGAGACGGCGGCGGGGACGGCGAATCAACGGCCCGCGTGGACGCGGCGCTGGACGCGCTCGGATTGTCTCCGCAACTCGACGAAGAAGGGGTGCGGGAAGACGTGGCCGCGACAGTATCGGCGTTTGACATGACGACGTTGAGAAAACCCGAAGCGGCGCACGAGTACCTCATGGGTGTCCTGATGAGACGCCTGGCCGGGAAGGCCGAAGGGGCGGCCGTCGCCCGGGCCCTCGAGACCCGTCTGGAAACGGCGAGGGGAGTGTGATACGAGACATGCCGGACGAAAAATACAAAGGTTACCGCGACCCCGCTCTCGCCGTCCTCAAGGAGCAGGGCGTGTCGGTATGGAGCGACGTCGAGGTGGAAACATCGCAGGGCCACTACGAGGGTATCGTGCTGCCGCGATCCGAGACCGCCGACCCCGACCACATCGTCCTCAAACTCGCCAACGGTTACAATATCGGCCTGGAATCGTCGACGGTCGTATCGATGACCGAACGCGGCCGCCGCGAAGCCAACTACAAGATCCCCGAGAGAGACTTTCCCTACGACGAGGGCAAGCCCAGCGTCAAGCTCTTCGGAACCGGCGGCACCATCGCCAGCCGTCTCGACTACCGGACCGGCGCCGTGATCCCCGCCTTCTCGCCGGGAGAGTTGTACGGCTCCGTCCCCGAACTGGCCGACATCTGCAACCTCGAGACCGAAAAGCTGTTCGGCGTGTTCAGCGAGAACATGGGGCCGTCACAATACATCGAGACGGCGCAGCGGATCGGCGAGGAGATCGAAAAAGGCACTCACGGTGTCGTGATCGGCCACGGTACCGACACCATGCACCACACGGCGGCGATTCTCAGCTTCATGGTGCAGGATTCGCCCATCCCCATCGTCATAGTCGGATCGCAACGCTCCAGCGACCGGCCGTCGTCGGACGCGGCGATCAATCTGATCAACGCGGTCAAGACGGCGGCGGAGGGAGACATCGCCGAAGGGATGGGGTGAATGTTCGGCCCGACGTCGGATCAGTACGGGCTGCTCCACCGCGGTACCCGCGTGCGCAAGATGCACTCGAGTTACCGGTCGACGTTCCGCACCATCGGCGACATCCCGCTGGCGATGGTCGACGCCGACAAAATCACGCCGCTTCGCACCGACTACACGCGCCGCGACCCCGACCGCCGCGTGAAGATCAACACCGCCTTCGAGGAAAAGGTGACGATCCTCTACTACTATCCCAACATGCACCCCGATATGGTCGACTCGCTGGTCGACAACGGTTATCGCGGGATCGTCATCGCGGGGACCGGCCTGGGGCACGTGAACAAACCCCTCTATCCGGCGCTCGAACGGGCGACAAAGGCGGGTGTCCACATTTACATGACGGTACAGACGCTGTGGGGCTACACGCAGATGTACGTGTACGAGACCGGACGGATGATCATGGGACTCGGTGTGGTGCCCGCGGCCAACATGCTGCCCGAGGTGGCGTTCATGAAACTCAGCTGGGTGCTCGGCCAGACCGACGACCGGGCAGAGGCCGAGCGGCTCATGCTCACACCCATCAACGGCGAGACCACCGAGCGCGAACCCTACGACGGCTACCTGATCAGCCAGGGAGCGATCCCCGAAGTCCAGGAGTTCCTCAAAAACTTCAAGCGTTGAGTCCGCGGCCCGCCCGCATTACCGCAAGAGCACCATCTTCTTCGTCTCGACGAAATCGCCAGCGATCAAGCGGTAGAAATACACGCCGCTCGCTACCGAGGTGTGTCGGTTGTCAGTCCCGTCCCAGGTCACCCGGTAGTTATTCGGGGATTTTCGCCCGTTGACCAACGTCCGAACGAGTTTACCCCGAACGTCGAAGATTGCGAGCGTCACGTCGGAGGCCGATGCAATCGAGTATGCGATCGTCGTCGACGGATTGAAGGGGTTTGGGTAGTTCTGTGCCAGGACGTACTGGTATGAAGCCTCGAGCTCAGACGGGCCAAACTGAGCTCCGCCGAGCGCTCTCTTCGTTCCCTTCGCCTCGAGAAGCTCCGCGAAGACGAGTGATATGTCGTTTTGGGGCGATTTTGACGGTTCGTCGCTGCTTACATTGAACGTGATCTCACCCAGCTCCACGACCGCTTTGTCGAAACTGGCCGGTCCCACGACACCCAGAAACACCTGACTCTCACCGTCTCGCAGGATTTTTGCGCACATCGTTTGCCCTGAATACTCTGATTCCTGATTCCAGCCTTCGTAGGTAATGTCGGGATTTTCAATTTGAAAAGCGATGAGCATTACTTTAAATGCCTCTACGTTCTCCAGACGAACCCTTGCCACCAGTCTGCGTGGTCCGATGAGCGGAGCCTCCTCGACCAGCTCAAGGCGGACCACGCCGGCACTCGGCAGGATTTGTGCGGGCGCTGCCCCGCCGCCGCTCGCTGAGTGATTCCAGTGGGAGCCAAAGATAGTGAAATCCAGTAGGTCAACAATCGTATCAGCCGGAGGATGGTAGTCAGCGCAAGAATTGTACGGTTTTGGCGGAGACGCGTATAATATCGAAAAATCGGCTAAATCTGCGAGCTCCACAAAGCCGTAACTGCCTTGAGTTGTGGTGTTGATATCGGGGCTGCGCAAGTCGACGATCGTATGGCCAATGGCGATACCGTTCAAACTGACCAATACAGTGTCTAACATACACCCGCCCAATTTGCTTGCGGTAAGCGTGGTTCGGTATTTGCCGGACTCCAGCGTCGCGTTTGAATCTGCTTCAACGGTGGAATATAGAACGGCGGTTCCGTCCGGCACTGAGAGAGTCAGCGCAGACTTCGGAATCGGCCCCACAACAACCGACGGATCAATCGCGACACTGACGACGAGCTGATCCCGATCTCCGTGAGGACACCCCACCACGGCTGTGTCGGGATGTGTGTGCAACGTCGGATCATTCACCAAACGTGTATATGGCGTGATCTCCGCTTCAATTGGCGGCTGGTAGCTACCCATCACCTGCACTCGGTTTTCTCCGTAGTAGTTCTCCTCAGCGACCGCGATCAAGCCGGATGTTCCCATCGATACCGACACCGGCCTGTAAAACGCGCCCTTTTCGGGCGCTCCGCTCCCCTTCCACATTCTCACGTACGTGGAATCGCTCCGAAATTGCTGAATACGATGGTTGTAGTAGTCGCAAACATACAACTCGCCATCGCTTCCGAACTCCAGATCGTTGATTCTATTAAACGTGCCTGGATCGACTCCGGTGCGACCCCAGATTCGGTCGAGCACGTAGTCGCCACTCTGCAAGACGGCATGGACGATTCTGTCGTCCGAAAGGTGTAAATAAACCGACTGGTCCGGGGCAACACCGATCGTGGACGCGAGAAACTGCCCCTCAATTGCTTCTTCAACGTTCCATGTCTTGAGGGGATTCCCACTTGCATCGAATTTCCTCATAACGCCGTCGTAAACGGTGTAGAGATTGCCGACGTCGTCCACTTCGATGTTATTCGATCGATACGGAGCGATTGAGACGGGAGACAGCGGGGTGCCGTCGTTCGCATACTTATAGATTGTCTCGTCTTCTGCATCTGCAAGATAGACCGTTCCGTCGTTGGCTACGTCAAAATCGTATGGTCTCTTAGGCACATCGATCGCGAGAACCGAGTCGCAGTTCGCCGAAAACTTGACAATTCGACTGATACCGAAAAGGTTCCACTCACCCAGGTATACGTTTCCCGCACCGTCGATCGCGACGTGTCCTACGTGCATCCCGGGCCGTTCCACGGCGCACATGAATTCACCGTCGAGACATCCCGGTCCCGCCTCCAGTATCGCGTAGTCGGTCGAGACGAGCCCGCCGCCATCGGTAACCCGCAGCCCGATCAGGGAAAACTGCCCCGCAAACCGAATTTCAACCAGCGGCGTTACTCCCACTGCGTCGTCGAACTCACCATCGGCGTCCAGGTCCCACTCATAGGTGAGGATCTCGCCGTTTATTTCGTCCAGGTCGTATGTGGCCGAACCATCCAGTACTACCAGCTGGCTGTCGCAGGCCGCGTAGGGGCCCCCAGTGCTCGCGTGGGGCGGATTGTTGAACGGGGCGCCGTCCGCAACAGAAACGGGTACATCGACTTGGAACTGCGAGTTGCCGACCTCGAGGATTGTGGTGCCGGCTGCTATTGCCACCAGCTCTCCTTCGGCCGTCACGTGAATAACTCCGGGGGAGTACCTGGAGTAGTCTGTGCCGAGCGCCGTTGGGGTCACATTTCGTTCGATGCCATCGGCGTAAGTCGCGATCACACGGATCTGCCGGGAATCGCCCTGGCCTGTAAGAGATATTACAGCCGGCTCGACCCGGATCTCCTGAATCACCTCTTCCGGGACAACATTCAGAGTGATTGTCGGAGACATCGCGATGGTGCCCTCGTCCAACTCCGCAATCACCATCAAGGGAAATTCCCCAATGTACTCCTCGGGTACGGGGATCTTATAAATTGACAGGCCGGCCCTCTTCACGTGTAGGCCGCCGCCGGGGTAGACCACTGTAGCCGTGTCGATCGGCACAAAACCGCTGTTTTCTACCGTCACCGAGATGTCGCTGCCCGGCCTGATCGTGTCCCCGTCGGCGGGATACGTGATGTAGAGAATTGTACCGGCGAAATCGGGAAGGCGATCATACGTATTTTCTAGAGACGCCGAAGCCGTCATCGGGGCGCTGCCCAGAGGGATTACCGGAGCGGGAATCGAATCGGCAAAGAAACCGTCTGTTGTTCGCCTCAGGGCCCATTCCTCCGCGAGATTACCCGCGTCAGGGCTTTTAGGAACCTCGGTGTGTATGCCCCACCTGGCGTCTTGTACCGAAAGGTAGTTGCCAGCGGAAAGTCCACCCTGTTGACTGTCCGTCAAAACGATCAAATCGCTCGGCGAATGAATCAACGGAGACGAGGCGAAAAGCCTGCTGTCGCATTCGAGGATCGACAACCAGGCGGCGGCGGATGATGCCTGTATAATCTGACGGCGTGTCGCCTCCGGAGTGAAAATCGACCAGAAGGAAGAGGCATCGCCCAAGTGAGCGTGAACCGGCACGGTAAGTGTGTTGAGGGAAGCCAGCTCGCTGCTGTAGGTCGTTAGGTCGTCGAGAGCCAGTCCCATTATCTGCTCACCACTCGTATTAAACGCCTTGGTAGCTGCAACGACAAATCCCAGGGCAGCCGCGCGCCGGCTAATATAAAAGGGAATGAAGTCGTAATAGAACGGTGTCTTGAGCACATTCCGCATCGCCACTCCGAGGTCCGCCAGTGGACTACCGTGGTGAGGAGTGTCCAGAAACAGTATCTTGTGAAAATCTCCTTTGCCCATATTGTCGGGGCGTTTATATTCTGGTGAATCCGCAAATTTGCGGAGTATCAATCCTCCCATTGAGTGGACGATCGCATCAATTTGTCCGGTCACAATTAAACTATCCGCAGATTCTATGACGATATCGTCAATCCAGCCTCGAACCTTGGCTGCGTTGTTGGCGATGGCCGAACCATGAGAGGAATTGTAGTCAACGGTGTAAACTCGCCACCTGTCATTGACATCGTCGTATACTTTAGGAAATCTGAGCCATGTATCACCGTTCGACCACAATCCGTGGACGAACATCACCGGTGGGCGGTGAATTTCGAGCGAGATATCAGCAATGAGTTCCGGCGTACTTGACGCGTTCGGATAGTACCGTCCGACGATCCGCAACGGGCGAGTAGCTGAATCTCCATCAGAAGGAATGCTTAGGCGATCAAAGTCCACCGGGGCTGCATAGTTCACGAAAGCAACATACTCACCTCCAACGAATTCGACATCAGCTGTAATGGTGAGGGAATCTTCTTGTTGTCTATCTAGACTAGACAAAGTTCCTAGTAAACTTTCTTCTGTTGGATGGTCCGGATCTTCGAGGACCCAGGTGACTTCTCCGGGTCCCGGCACGTACCACCGCAGCAGAAGCGGGCTGACGCCATCCGCAACCACGCCTCGCATCTCACTATGGGTTAAGTCACAGCTCAGTAGTACTTGGAGGCTGTCCGATCTCGGCCAGAAGCTGTTGCCGGGATCTTGCCAATCGGTAGCCAGAAAATTCACACCCTCAGGTCGGGGGCCCTTGATTTCCATCGTTTGGCCTTGATCTTCTGTCGCCAAAGCGAAGAATTCTGATCCCCCGGCCTTAATATCGAGTTCTTCAATATCGTTCGAAAGAGCGGCAATCGTGTAAAGCGTATCCGCTTGATCCGGGGAGAGCTTTCTGATGCTGTCACTGTACGTGTATACGAAACCGTCGGCGTCGATTTCGATCCCCTCCTGTCCCGCATCCCAATTCTCGACGCAAACCCCCGTTGAGTCGAACTTATGGACAAATCGCATTGTTCCGATATCGTCCACGTGGTCCCCTAGGTAGATGTTCCCTGCGGCGTCAACCCACATTCGCCTCGGGTAGTGCCAAGCGCCGCATTCCGGTTCGACGGGTGGCTCGCCGTAGTCCTCAATCGGGTTATAGACCAAGGCGTTGTCGATCCAGAAGTTGTCATACGTGCCATCCGGCGTGAACCGCTGAATTCGGCTGATCCAAACAATCTCTTCGCCGTTGTCGTACTCCCCCTCGTCGACGACATATAGATCGCCGGTGATCGGGTGAATTGCGATGGGATACACCGTGGCAACGATATCACCAGGATCCGGCCCCGTCGGGCCAGTGAATAATATATCGGTCGGCGTTCCGGATCCCGCAGGATTGAACACAAGAACTCGTCTCTCCAAGTTCGCGAAGCCGGCCACGTACAGGTCGCCGGTCGCGGGACTAACGTGGACGTCTTGTGGATAGGATTGCTGGGTGACCGCATCGATCAGCCAATTCGTCGGCTGTCCTCCGTTAATGGGATACCGAACCAAGCGTTGGTTCCAAGGGTCGGAAACAAACACGTATTCGCCTTGAAAGGCCACACGGTACCCGCCTGGTGAGCCCGCCGACCACTGCCAGTCAATCAGATCCACTGGCGATTCAGCGGGCTTTTTACATTCAGGTGGTATTCCGAAAACCGGTGTCGCTTGTTGAATGACAAAGAACACCGCCAACACTGCGAAACGTGATTTGATCGTTCGCATCGCTGCCCTCCTGAAATAGTGATTATTCGCGAAGACTTCTATTTCCCGTCAGCTACTAATGACTGCCACGCCGACTTTGTCGATCCTCCGATACTGCCGCGATGTTGACTCGATAGACAGCGTTCTGTTTCATGTGAATCCCCGCAAAATAGAGCCGTTCGGAGTCGGGGCTCCAAACGAGATTGCTGATGTATCGGTACCCCGAGGAAATCAAATGGTTCTTCTTTTCGACGCGATCGTAAACATGCAGTTCGATTTTCTGGTCAGGTAGAGGTATCCGAGATCGCAGCTTTAAAAACAATCCGTATGCGAGGTACCGTTCATTCGGCGAGATGCGAAGTGCCGTGATGTTGACGTCCTTCAGCTTTCTGGGAGGGTGTTGTATGATGATTTCGCTATCTGTTCGACTCGTTTGGAGGATTCTAGCTCCATCGTAATTCTTGTCCACGTGATAGAGGTAGAGATTGGAATGGTTTTCCGACCTTACGCTACTATATAGCCGGCCATGATTCAGAAGCCATCGCCCCACCAGATCCACAACCGTTGATTCAACTTGCTTCCGCGGTGGGCAATCGCTGCATGTGAGATCCGGCGGCGGTACCGAAAAACCGGCTTCGATCGTGCTGGGATCAAATACCAGTGTCTTTCGACCGGCTCGAAAACTCAAATTCACATAACAACGGCTGTCTACCCAGCAAGCATCCCGGAAATTCAAACCGATCTTTTCCCACGGCTCAACAGGTCCAAGAGAGGATAATTCCGAGTACACATCGTGGATACCATGAACCGTCTTGACCAAAGTCTTCAGATCGAGCGTGCAGAGATAAGCGTCATATGGGTCCCCACCCTCTTTGCGCAATTCCCAGAACGCCAAGATTTGTTCATCCGGCGATACCGATATACTCCAGCTGCTGCGTGACAGAGTGACATCTTCTGTACCCGAAATTGCGACGACATACTCGTTCTCGCTGCCACAAGCCAGACAATTCACCGCCGCTATCACACCCACAACGACAGGAATACATCTGGCCAGATTCCAATCCGCTATACGGCCCATTTCCTCAATCTCCTCCGGGTGTTCATGTAAGCCACCTAAAGCAAACGTTACGCTTGCTTGCGTTGAGTTGCGCCTTCATGCTGAATACAGATGCCCGGGAGCGCTCGCTCCGGTCGGTTCCGGAATCGTGTGGATGGAAAACAAAAAGCCCCCGCCGCGAGAAACACGGTGGGGGCAATTTATTCCGGGCCATTGGCACAGCTACGCCGATCGTTAATTAAACTTATTGTTCCCTATGTTGCCACAGTATGTGATCGGCGAACCTCCGGTCAAGAGATACAACCAAAAAGATCCGCCTGCCTGCATCTGTGTTGAATGTTGCCAAAAAGCACTTACATAAGTCATCAAATTGAGGTGTCAACATTTCTTTACACAAGTGCCGCTGCAGCCTGCTCCAGATCGAAAATTATCTCGGGAAGATCTCGGGTCCCCTCCTCGATTGCATCTCTATCCACGTCGCTATGCTTCCCGTGGACCCGGAGGCCTTGCGCAAAGGCTCCTCGGGAGACTCGAGCGCGAAGCTGCGCGAAGTCACTACTCGCGCCCGCGACATCCAGAGACGCCGTTTCGACAACGGCGGCGCCGGCGCGTGCAACGCGGTGATACCGGAATCAGCTTTTGCGGAATGGTGTCCCATGGAGTCCGACGCGGAAGAACTGCTCTTCGTCGCACAGAAGCAGCTTCGGATCAGCGCCCGCTGCCGCGGGCGCATCTTCGATTCAATCAACAAGGCGCTTAGATCATATAGA
>CBDVDJ010000025.1:0-12721 GCA_965372695.1 uncultured bacterium | reverse complement strand
TGGTACGCCGCCAGGGACTCGAACCCCGAACCTCCTGATTAAGAGTCAGCTGCTCTGCCAGTTGAGCTAGCGGCGCACAAAAATGTAAAGGCTATAATCAGGCGACGCACCCTGAGCCACTGTCGCATCGCGAAGGGTAGCGGCGCACATTAATGTAGAAACCATAATCGAGCGCCGCATCCTGAGCTACCATATGACAGCGAAGGGCAGCGGCGCAAAGCGTAGACTCTACCAGGGAGTCTCGCACATGTAGTCTTTAGAACGGCAGATCGTCGTCGTCCGACTTACCGCCTCCCGAGCCGCTCGGCTGGGCGACCGGGTCCTTGTCGGGGAAATCCTGCGAAGGAACGTCGTTGCCGGCATCCCCCGCGCGTCCCAGCATCACCATATTATTGGCGACAATTTCCGTCGTGTAGCGCGTGGTACCGGACTTGTCCTCCCACTGGCGCGTCTGAATACGCCCCTCGACGTAGACCTGCTTGCCCTTCCTCAGGTAAGTGTTACAGATCTCGGCCAGCTTCGCCCACGCAACCACGCGGTGCCATTCCGTACGTTCCTGTCGCTCGCCGTTACGATCCTTGAATCGCTCCGTCGTCGCCAACCTGAACGATGTCACCGCGGTGCCGCTCTGCGTGTGCCTCATCTCCGGGTCAGCGCCCAGGTGGCCCACCAGGATTGCCTTGTTCACCCCACTCATCACATACCTCCCAATTACGAAACCAATTCTATCCGGCGGGGCACTTCCCCGCTCCCCGCTGTTATAACTCATTTAAACGCTGTGGTCAAGACTCTCGTCGCGGCAGCATGCGAAGAGGCCGCCCCGACCGGCGGCCTCCCGAGAAAACAAGTGGGGTGGATGACGGGAGTTGAACCCGCGACGACCGGAACCACAATCCGGGGCTCTACCAACTGAGCTACACCCACCACCAGGCGGCACACGCCCCACGGGTGGGGGCGCGGACGTGCCGGTATATTATACAGTTGGACCCGTATTGTCAAGATGGCGCCGGAGAGAGGGGGACGAAACCGGCTGCGGGCTAGTCGGCGTACATCGCCTTGATACGGCCCCAGTCGGTTTCCTGCGCGGGGTTGGCCTGCCCGCAGGGACACGTTTCGTCGGGGTTGACCAGGAGCCGGCTCCCCACGCCCGTGAGCCGTTGCGAAGAGCAGTCCACGACTTCGATCGTACCGCTCGACGACGCGGGATCGGCGACCACTTCGAGGTACGAGCACGACGTCGATGTGCCATGCGAGAGGTAGGTTACGGTGGCGAGCAGGATCGGCGAAGCGAGACACGCCCCGTAAGAGGCCGACGCGCCTGATTGCGTGTCACCGATCGCGACCACCGACCACGATTCACCGACCCAGGTCATCGTAAAACCGGGGCCCGAAGAAATCCGCCACTGGGACACCACCGCCCCCGACACAGCCTGGTGAATCACATAAACGTTGAGCTGGCCGCCGCCCTGATCGGCGACGGAGCACGCCGTCCCCGCCTCGTCGGCGTACAATCCAATGTACCCCGCCTGGGCGAACGCGCCGGGAGCGGAAACCGCCACCAGCAACGCCAGTAATATCAACGCCTTGCTCATATTGGCCATGCCTCTTTGTAACATAAGAACTTATACAGGCGGGGTCAACCGGGGTTCCGAAAAATCCCCCCCCGGGGGGGGGGGCGGAGTTACTCCTTGAAGCCCTCGCAGAACTCGACCTCGAGGATCTCGTATTTCCTCAGACCGGCCGGGAGCTGGACATCCGCGACGTCGCCCAGTTTCTTGCCGATCAAAGCTCTGGCCAGCGGGGAGGTGTAGGCAATGACCCCTTTGTCAGGGTCGGTCTCACCCTCGCCGAGAATCGTGCAGATCCGCTCGGCGCCCGTATTGACCTCCTTGATCCGGATCCGCTTGCCGAAGGTGACCCGCTCTTCGGGTAATAGTTCCTCCCTGCGTACCACGTTGGCGCCGGTGAACCGCTCCTGGAGCGCCCGCAACTTGTTCGCGTAGAACACCTGCTTTTCCTTGGCCGCCGCGTACTCGGCGTTTTCCTTGAGGTCGCCGTGATCGGCCGCCGTCGCGATCTCCTTGGAGATGTCGAGTTTGACCATCTTGTCGATCCGGGCGATTTCTTCCTTGAGTTCGAGATACCCTTTTTCGGTGAGAAAGTATTGAGCCATTCTTCGTCTTCCGTTTCGTCCCATCGGACTGGATGTTCGTGAAATGCTTTTTCTGACAGACTAATCAATCATAAAGGCGGCGGCCGATGCTGTCAATACGCCCTGGAGCCCGAGAAGATGGTTGCGTAACCCTCTATTAGTTCTTCTGGAGGTTATTAATTACTTGGTTTACGGTGGTTCCCTGCCGTACAATATTCGGGTTTTGATGGCATTCCTTTTACAAAAAACCACCAAATGATCGGAAAAAGACTCGCACATTACGAGATTGTCGAGAACTGTACGGACAGCGCGGGGGAGAAAAGATGATTAGCAGGACGTTCGGCCACTATAAAATTATCGAGAAGATCGGCGCCGGCGGCATGGGCGAGGTCTACAGGGCCCTCGATACCCGCCTCGACCGCGAAATCGCCATCAAGATCCTCCCCGAAGGCACCTCCGACCCGGAGCGTCTCAAGCGCTTCGAGCGCGAGGCCAGAACGGTGGCGGCGCTCAAGCACCCGAACATCGTCACGATCCACTCGGTGGAAGAGATCGACGGCAGGTCCTGCCTCACGATGGAACTCGTCGACGGCAAGACGCTCGCCGAGTTGATTCCCGCGGGCGGGCTTTTGCTGGAGCGGTTTTTCGAGCTGGCCATCCCGCTCTCGGAGGCGCTGATAGCGGCCCACACCAGGGGCATCACCCACCGCGACCTCAAGCCACCCAACGTCATGGTCGATGCCGACGGCACCCTCAAGGTCCTCGACTTCGGTCTCGCCAAGCTCTTCGCCGCGCCCGACGGCAGCGAAGACGCCACCTTCGTCGGCGAAGAGAGCGTCACCGGCGAAGGGCGCGTGCTGGGCACCGTCTATTATATGTCGCCCGAACAGGCCGAAGCGAAACCGCTCGATCAACGCTCGGACATTTTTTCGCTCGGCGTCGTCCTCTATGAAATGGCGACGGGCAAGCGCCCGTTCGCGGGCGACACCCCGATCTCGACCATCTCCTCGATACTCAAGGATACGCCGCCGCCGGTGACAGAAGTCCGCGAGAATCTCCCCCGCCACCTGGCGCGGGTGGTCAACCGTTGCCTCGAGAAGAATCCCGACAAGCGCTTCCAGACGGCGCGCGACGTGGCGAACGAGCTCGAGGGGCTCCAGAAAGAGGTCGAATCCGGCGACATCGAGCAGGCGATCACCGCGTCGATGTCGCGGAGCTCGCTCGACGTCCCGTGGCACCGGCGCGGCGGCGCGTGGCCTTTGATCGCCGGTGCGATCGTCATCGCCGCGGCGGCAGGGGCTTTCTTTTTCGGCAAGCGTTCCCGGACGGCACCCGAGCTCGAGCTCTCGACGCGTCCGATGACGAGCATGGTCGGTGTCGAAATCGCCGGCAGCTGGTCTCCCGACGGCGGGTTTTTCGCGTACGCGCATTCGATGTCCGGCCCGTTGGACATCTTTGTCGTGTCGGCATCCGGAGGCGATCCGATCAAACTCGTCGAGAGCCCGTATGACGACATCAGTCCGCGGTGGTCGCCGGACAACCGCTGGGTGGCGTTCGTGTCGGGCCGCAACAATGAATCCGGCATCTATATCGTCCCGCCCCTCGGCGGCCAGATTCAGAAAGTGGTGGAGACGGGGATGTCGCCCCTTTCCCTTCAGATGCAAGCAACCCTGGGCTCTAATCCCTGGTCGCCCGACGGGCGTACGCTGCTCTTCGCCCGGAACGACGATTCGGGAATAACGCGAATCTGGACTATCGATTTCGAAACTCGCAACGAGACGCCGTTGGACACACAGGCGGGACCGGATGAATCGGATAGCGCCCCCACCTATTCGCGGGCCGGAGATCAGATTGCCTTCTGCAGGTCTGATAACACCAGCAGTCGCCTCATGGTGATGCCGGCAGGCGGAGGCCGGCCCGAGGAATTCCTCGTCACCGACAATGAGCAGGAGTTCACACCCTGTTGGGCGCCGGACGGAGAGACGATCGTCTATGGCGGCTGGGTGGGCGGCGTTTACACGGTCAACGTGCGCAGCGGCAAGGCACGGCAGGTAACCACCGGCGAGACACTGGGCATGCCGATCGTGGCACGCGACGGGCGGATCCTGTATTCGACATCCACCCATCAAACCGATCTGTATGTACAGGACATCGATGACGGCAGCACCGAAAGGCTTACTCTCCACACCAAGGACAACTTTACCTCGAGCTTCTCACCGGACGGATCACAGGTAGCGTACATGTCTTCGCGTACGGGCAACCAGGAGATCTGGCTCCTCGATCGCAACGGCGGTTCGGAGCGGCAGCTGACCAACCGCGAGGCGGGGGACTGGTCGCCCGACTGGTCACCCGACGGACGAGTGATCGTTTTCGCGTCGCTCCACGGCGGTACCCGCGGCATCTGGATCGCCAGCGTCGAAGGCGGCGCCCTGCGAAAGCTGGGAGACCACGTACCCCGGTCTGACCCGCATTGGTCGCCCGACGGCTCCATGATCGGATTCGTGGGATACGAAGAAGGCACCCCGTCGCTGTTCGTGATCGACCCGGGCGGGGGAAACAAGCGCAAGGTGCTGGACGGCGTCCAGGCGTTCGACTGGTACCCCGACTCGAAGCACATCATTTATTCCCGGCTCGAGGGAGCGAGGACGGAGATGTGGGTGGGAAACATCGAGACGGGCGAGACTGCGGTTCTGCTCGCCACGCCATTCGTCGAACTGAGCGTCGCACCCGACGGCAGCGCCGTGAGCTACTGCAGCGCTTTGAGTCATTACAACATGAACCTGCACGTGCTGCCACTCAACCCGCCCGACTCTCCCGGCGGGCTGCCTACACCCGCGGGCCCGCCTCGCGCCATTACACACGGCGACGGCGAGTGGCACGTCCACAACGGCGGCTGGTCGCCCGACTCGAAGCAGGTCATCTACACTCGAGACACGGACACGGGCGACATTTACCTCCTGGAAGGCGCTCTCTAAAAGCCTGATCCCGCGCTCCGGCCTCTAGTACGGTACGAGTCCCTCCATCCCCATCCCCTTGCGGGCGTATGCGATCTGACCGAGGTGCCACCCTTCGTGATACGTGATGAACATAATGGCGCCGCGGACTGTCTTGTCGCCGTTCGGGAGATCGAATTCGATTGCTTTCGTGAAATGATCGTCGCTCGCCTGCTCCATATTGGCGAACAGCTCGTCGGAAATTTTTACCCAGGCGTCTTTGATCTCAGCCATAGACGGGTAGTCCACCGAAGGATCGAACTTTTCCTTGAACAGTGATTCGTGGGGCAGTTCCCGCACTTTACCAAATTGATCCAACAGATACTTGCGGCTGTTCAACAGATGCCCGGCGATCCATATGACAGGATTTACACCCCCCACAATCTGGCGACGAGCGACGTCGTCGTCGAGCGTCGCGATATTTTTGAGAAATAACTCATTGTCGAACTTGAGCGTATTGAGACATGTCTGCATCGAGCGTTCCATAAATTCTCCTACTCGTAGAGCGATTTGACGGCACCCCATGTCGTTTCTTCCGTCGGGGTCGCGCACGACTCGCCCGTCAGGAGGATCTGCCCGCGGATCTCTCCACCCGCAAACAACGTGCTGTGGATGTTCACGTAATAGAGTCCGTTGGAGAGATCGGTCACTTGCGCGGCGGTCAAGGGGCCGAAGGTGCCGATCTTCGGGCTGCCCACCGCAAACACGAATACAACACCCGCATTGAGTCCGGCCGGCGCCGGGCCATGGATGTGGGCGGCGGTTTCCACACCCGTCAGGCCGTTGTACGACACCAGGTAGTCGAGGGTGTTGTCCGTGTTGAGAACGAAACATCCCAAACCGGTCGCCGGACTCCCGCTGGGTGGGACCCCCTGCGCTCCGTCGATAACGGTCTGATAGTACTGCTGGGCAGATACGGACGGTGCGAAGAGCGTCGAAACGGCGATAACCAGAACAGCTGTTAAAAGAAACCGCATCATGAACCTCCTGTGGCCTCGAAACGTTGGCGTGTCCAGTCAAAATTAGGCATGGCTAATTATAGCATACTGAACCGAATCTGGCCAACCAGGAAGGCTCCGAACGAAACATCTGCTTGTGAAATGTATCTCGTTTTTCTTGCAGGACTGAGAAGATCGAGCGCGGGCAACGGACAAGCAAGTACCGGCTGACTCGGTTGACGAAGAATACGGACCGGGTTTACATTGGCTATCCGGCGCCACCACCGCCGCCACCGCTTCCCCCACCGCCACCGCCGCTCGCGCCGCCACCCGTGCCCGAAGCGGAGCTCATGGTCGTTGACATGGTGGTGACCATGCTGCTGAAGCCATCCGCAAGGGAGGATAAATCGCCGGAAGACGAGCCCAGCGCGGCGTGATACCACAGCGGCCAGACAGCCTGACCGCCCTCATCTACCATCTGAATTCGGGGAAGGAGCTTTTTGTGCAAGCCGAAGAGTATGGCCACGGCCAGGTAGCGACTCCAGTCGCCGGACGAGAGGCTGACCGGTCCGCGCGCTTTGGAGGTGGCCTTGAGATGCGAACGAAAATCCCGCCATGCTAATGCCAACCTCCTGCCGTCCGCCGTATGCCGCCGCAGGGTAAGCGACAACAACGCCTGGGTAACACCCATGACAATCGCCGGCACGCCCGCTGCCGTGTCAGTCACGAGGCTGAGCACAATCCCGCCGGATAGGATGGCGGTACCCACGAGTACATTCAGGACGACCGGTCCCACGGCGATCGGTTCGAAGAAGCCGAACGTCTTGCCGTGTTCCTTGACCTGCTCGATCCATTTCATGAACCATTTGCGGAATTTACTCCGGTTCTTCGACGCTGTTTTCTTGACCCCGGACAACGTGAATTCGGAACCCGTCCCGGCCCGGTTCAGGAGAAAATCCAGGAGGTCCTTCTCGTATGCCTCCAGCTCGGAGATCGATTTCTGTCCGGTGAAGAAACGGTAATCGGTCTCTTTCTTCGTACCTCCAAACCAGCGTTTTTTCTCTTCCGTTGTTTCTTCGATCTCGAGGTAACCGCGGTTGGCGAGATCCAGGAGGGTAGCCACGATCGCCGTGGCGCCGACGTTTCTGTTGAACACGAGGTAGGACACGATCGCCGGCGCGTGATCGCTGGGAATATCACCGGGCACCGCTCTGGACTTGACATCATACGGTTTGCCATGGCTTCGAAAGAGCATAAACCACATCGCCAGCCCCGCCAGACCGAGGACCCACCCAACCGGGCCCCAGCGGTCGGCGAGCGCCTGCTGGCGTTCCCAATTG
Source organism: uncultured bacterium (assembly GCA_965372695.1). GTDB lineage: Bacteria > Krumholzibacteriota > Krumholzibacteriia > WVZY01 > JAKEHA01 > CBDUWU01. Next base: position 5,298 of record CBDVDJ010000025.1, on the reverse strand, counting down.
ACGTTCTGCTCTTCGAGGTAACGTTGACGCAGTTCACGCGTTCGATTGGCCTCCTCGGCCCATTGGCGTTCCTCTTCGAAAATGCGCGCCCGCATGGCCATGTCCTGCCCGGGCACCTCCGGAAAGATCGCGGACGGATAGATAATGCGTCCCTCCCAGAAAGTCCCGGCAGGCAGGGGCCGCACATCAAAATGAACCACGCCACCGGCCTGGATATCCACCGTTCCGTGCAACGGACCGTGTGCCCAGGCACGCACGTCCGAGACCGAGGCACCCTGCGGCGCATTTACACGAACCGATACGTTGCCGATCTGGCGGTCCCAGTCGTCGCCGATGAATTTGAAGTACAACACGGCGACGTCGCTGTAGCGCTGAATCACACCGGACACCCTGTATTCCAGTTTGAACGTGCGCGTTTCGTTCTTCGCCCCGAAGTACCAGGTGACACGTACGTTGTCGCCTGACTTCGTTGTTGAAAACGTGCCCGGTTGTTTGCTCGTCGTGTCGGTGAAGCGCCGGCCCGCTTCGCTCATGACAACGTCCGAGACCGACTCCCCCCCCTTGAGCGGAATATCGCGGTAAGCAAAAGAAAACGACCCGCTGAAATTGTAGGTAATCTGCTCTTCCACGAGCAACTCACCGTCGGGCCTCGCCTCGATCTCGACGTGAATGTCGGGAACGCTGTACGATTTCGCCGCCGCGTGACCGGCACACAGGACCCAGGCCAGCGGGATGAGCATGAAGATCAGTTTTCTCATGATAGGTACCTCGTGACACCATAATAGCGGGTCTCATGATCACGGTAAAAGTGATTTTTCTTGTCAGGATATTTGTATCAGCGGCGAGTTTGCCGATCGTGTACTCGAGGAGGTGCCTTCGGTCCAGACGCCGTCGAACATGTGGAAAACGAACAATCCCGAAACGAAGAGCCTTAAAAACGAGGCCAGACCCAAACCGACTGGGCCGGAGTGAATTTTTCCCAATCCCTCAACGGCGTTCTGAAAGGAGAAATCGTGCCAGTTCCTTTCCAACCAGGGCGTTCGCGAGCTCCGACCAGTGAGGGTCACGTCCCATGCGAAAGACGGCACCCGTGGTGGTGGTGGCCTCGAAATACGGAATCGGATCGAAAACCGATATCCCCGATTTTGTGCAGAATGTCTCAACAACCGAATTGTATTCTTTTTGCAGAGCAATGAACTCCCCGTCCTCTTCTTGCGGATTTACCAGAAGGACCACCAACCCAGTATCGTGGCTCTTACATACATCGTTGACGATTGATAGCTCTTGCAGAAGGTCCTCCAGCATCACCGTACCGCTTGTGGGCGGCTGAGCAATCGGACGAGCCAGTCTCCATCGTAGCGCTCGGGCAAACTCCATCAGGCGGGCACCGAAGTAGAAATGCTCCATGTGCCACAGATGTACGCGTCGGAGTGTGCGGTTTCCGAAGTTCGAAGAGAGGAATCCACCTTCGGTGACCGCAGTGCGCGGAATGACATTGGTCAGAACTGCATGTCCCTCGTGATACCGGTACGGGTTGCCGATTCTTCCATGTCCACCAGCGAAGAGACCGATCACAACCAGTTCGGGAGCGAGGTCTATCAGCTCTTCGATATGTTGCCGTATCTGGGTGAGACTGTACCCCGACACGCCTGCGTTCAGCACTCGAACGGACTGAGCCGGGCCGGATAACGCATTCAGGTTGTTTTCGAGCTGTGCCGGCCACGCGTCCTCGGCCTGAACGCGAAACCCCATCGTAAAGGAATCACCAACCGCAAGAATGTCAATCCGCTCGCCGGGCGTAACCTCATCATCGCGTAGACCCAGCGAGTTTGTGTTTATGTTCTGGTAGGTTTCGCGGTGAACCTCGGCGGAGAAGTTGGGGGTGTACGCGTAGAAACGCACGGGATGAGGAACGATGAGCCCCTCCGGCTGACCGGAGGGAAACGGCAGGAACCCGGGCCTGGGGAGTAGATGGCGGGTGAGCCCTTCCACGATGAGCAGAGATACGGCAACCGCTACGACGCCAAGTGCCAGTTCTTTCAGTTTCCGTGCAGACCAGAGCCGGCCATCACCTTTGATTCGCATTGGCGCGGCATCATGCATTTCGTGATCTCCGCCGGTCGACGTTTGTTTGAAGCCTGGCGAACAGCAGTCGTTCTCCGCAACTTGCGGGTCGCGGCTCCCGTCGTATACGCGATTACCGCTTGATCAGCGTGGTTGTTGAGTGGCGACCCCGGCAGGCCCAGTCTGCCGGGTCTCAGGTCTCTTTTTGCAGTATGATGGCGACCCCGGCAGGATTCGAACCCCTTCGGCCTGCGGACTAGAAGAACTTAGCCCCGGCCCCTCAGGCGCCCTCACCAACCCTCTAACCAACTTTCTTTTCAACCACTTACGGGTTATACTTACCCCTGGGAAACCTGACGAACTCCGTACTCGCACGGTTCGCAACCCTTCCGGAGACGGTTCGCAAAACGGAGTGCCAGACGATGCAACCTACGAAGCTCACCGAGGCATTCATCCGCAACCTGACGTACAAGGATTCATCCTACCTGGTTCGCGATGCCATAATAAAGGGTCTCATGATCGCAGGAAACAAGCAAAGCAAGTCGTACAAGGTGCAGCGTGACCTGTGGGTCGGCGTCCGCGGGCGACGTCGCAAGGTGAGAACGGTGCGCTAAGCGCTGGACTGCCGAAGTCTTTCTTCCACGAGCACATATCCGGCAATACAATGCGGGATCGTGGCAGGACGCTGAGGTCGCCGGGTTGCGATTATGGAAACGATGAAACGGCTGACTTTGCCGCCCCAGCTGCCCAGGCCTTTAAATCGACCATTGGCGGCACGGCGATACCTGCTCCCAGATTTCTGTGAGTTTGTCCCCACACCACAACGGCATCCCGCGCCAGTTTGAACCGCCGATCGGCATTGATCCGCAGGTTCTGCAGTTCCCGCTGAGTCTCCATGTACTCTGCCTTCTCATCGGCCAGCTGGCGGATGAGATCGTCAATACGCTCGAGCCTTCCGACCAGGTCTTTCTCGGCTTCGTCGAGTGCCTTGTTCGTGATCCGATCCGGATCCGGAATGAACGTACGCAACGACGGATCCATGTGGAGTAAAGAATCAACCGCCGCTCTGCTTCCCGACTTGCTTTTGTAAAGCCAGGTCGCCGCTATCAGATACTGCGCGTGTTGTCGTGTAAGTCGCACGTACGCGGTGCGCTTAAGTTCAAACTCAGATTCGATCCCGCGCTGGATCGCGCCCGTCGCTACAGGCATTTCGGCGTGGAGCATATCCAACCCGTCGAGCAAAGCAAGTACAAACGCGTTTACCAACGGCGATGCCGCACCGATTCCATTGAGAAACGTTTTCGCAGCGCGAATGGACGCGAGGGTAGAGTCTAACGCGGCAGTGCTGACCCCGATTTTGGCCAGTTTGTCGACGCCACCCACCCTTGCCGTTGCCTGACTGAGGTAGTCTGCCAACAGCGCGGTCTTGTCCCGGTCCGATTTTTGCGACATGTTGAGTGCAACAAGCTGATTGGAATACAAGAGGAGTCCACGCAGGCCCGTGAGGACCGGCACGGAGTGACTGCGGATGTCTTTGACTTCCCGGACGTTCATATACGGCGTCAGATAAACCGTTCGAAACGGCCTGCCCACGTTGGCCGCCTTGGCAAACATCATGGACGTGTTCTCGGCAAAGGGTGTCATGTCCATGGTGCGTGACCCGCGAAATTTAGAGCATCCGGATGCCATACAGACGCTAACGCACAGGCACAAGAGTACAGCACTCGAGCGTTTCACGATGACCGAATTGCCGTTACGATTCATGACGACATCTCCTTTCTCAGGCTTTGGGACTGCCCCCCATTTCTTGACAAACCTGCAATCAACCGGGTCAATAATCGTATCTCACCCTCCATTGAGGGCGTCCGTGATATAGATGAGATTGATAATCAAGTTGTTGTTGTCGAATCGCTGCCGCATATCATAGTCAAAGCCGTACTTGGCAGAGACGCAGAGGCGCATTTCCCAGGGCCAGAAACCGGCGCCGAACAGCATCGTGCTTTTCCGGTCGTGTACGCTCGGATCCCAGTACACGTCGCTTCCCGAATCGTCGGTGACCTGCCAGTTGTGCGCACCCTGTACAAACACCTCGAGCCACGGGGTGAAGTACTGGCTCACGCCCCACTCCAGACTGAGACGGTTACCGGGCGATACGTCCACATCTTCGATCTTACCGTTCACTTCATACGTCAGGCCCGCCATTACGGCGGTCGCCTGGTGTTCGAAGGGGTAGAAGTAGCCGAACCCCTGAAACTGGTGAGTCCAGAAACCGAGCCCGAGATTGTCGTCGGCTCCCGTCTCGTATCTGCCCGTGGGCGCCACAAACGAGTACATTGCGGTAAGGTTGAAACGCCGGCGGGGCGGAAACCCTATTTCGGCCAGTTCCTCGTCGGTCATCGTGACATCTTTGAAACGACCGAGATACCAGGAGAGTCCGATGGGCGCCACCAATAGATCGCTGAAGCCCCCAAAGCCGCCCTCTGCGACCCGGGTCGCCGTGGGATCGAAACCGGACCCGGCCGGCGCCGCCAGAAACTTGTAGTCGGTGTAGAAAAAGTTCGGTGCGACGGCGGCGATGTACCGCGCGCCACCGAGGATCGTGCGCTTGGACGCCCAGGCAACCACCGGAACGGTCGCCCATCCTTTGATGTCGATATCGACGTCGACGTCCGGAAGCTGGGAATCGAATTCGCTGAAGTTGATGGTGGTGAGCTTGTTCCCGTTTCGGTCGATGTACGTGTCGCTGCCAACGAACCAGTTGTACCACAGCACGAATAGCCCCGGCGGAGGCGTGACGACATCCCGGACGCCGATTATACCTGGCACGTAGTGGGCCGGCTGCAACGGCGAAACCACCTGGGCGCTCACAGGCAAAGCATGAAAGGACAATAGCACGGCGAGCACAGACAATATGAATACGGTCGGTTTCATGAACCTCTCCCTTCAGTGTTCTATCTACTTTGTCGGTTCGTAAGGATCCTTTGTCCCCGGTTTAATCGGAGGATTGGCCCTCAACGAGGCGACGTGTTGTCCCAGCTGACCCAGCGCCGCTTTCGGAACCCCCGTATGGGGGAACAGCACTTTTTCACGATCTTGCGGGTCACTGTAAAGATTGTAGAGTCGCGGCATTCCGTACTCCTTCGTCTCGCTGAAAATCGTATCCTGCTCCTTGAAATTCAGTTTCCAGTTGCGCCACTTGCCGAACATGCCTGTGGCATAACCGGCGTCCGAGAG
>CBDVDJ010000024.1:0-13218 GCA_965372695.1 uncultured bacterium | reverse complement strand
GCGATCAGATCCCTGGCGATCTCGATGATCCGGATCGGTTCGCCCATCTGCAGGATGAATACCTCTCCCCCTTCACCCATGATCGAAGCCTGCACGACGAGCATGCACGCCTCCTTGAGCGACATGAAAAACCGGGTAGCGTCCTGGTGGCTGACCGTCACCGGGCCACCGGCACCAATCTGCCGGATGAACAGCGGGATGACACTGCCCCGGCTGGCCAGAACGTTGCCGAAGCGAACCGTCATGAGACGGGGATGATCGCCGTCACGGCCGGTGCGCGACATCATGAGAAACTCGGCAAAACGCTTGGTGGCGCCCATAACGCCGCGCGGACCGACGGCCTTGTCCGTGGACAACATGACGACCCGCTCTACGCCGGCGGCACGGGACGCTTCTATGACGTTCAGAGAACCGAATATGTTGTTCTTGACCGCCTCGACGGGAAACGACTCCATATAGTGGACGTGTTTGTGCGCGGCGGCGTGATAGACATAGTGCGGAGATACCTTTTTGAACAGCCTTTCGATCGCGGCGGCGTCGCGGATATCGGCGATCAGCGGGACGACCTCGAGGTCGGGCCTGATCGACCGGAGCTCGTATTCGATCTCGTATATCTGGTTCTCTCCCCTTCCAAGGACGTACAACGCCTCCAGGTCGAATCTGCTGATCTGGCGACAGATTTCGCCGCCGATAGAGCCGCCGGCGCCCGTCACCATCACCTTGCGTCCCTTCAATGCCCTCGAGATTTCATTTTCGTCGAATTCGACGGATTCCCTTCCGAGCAGGTCCTCGGGGCGCATGTCGCGCACCTGTTCGAGGCGTACCGGGCCTTTGACGATCTCGAGCAACCCGGGGATAATCCGAAACGGCACGTTGGCGCCGCGGCACAGAGACATCACCTTGCGGTTGAATTCGCGGCTCGCCGAGGGGACGGCGATAATCGCCTCGTCGACTTCGTGAGTGCCAACGACCCGCGCGAGGTCGTCGCACGTACCGAGCACGGAGACGCCTTCCACCGACCGGCCGGTCAGGGACTCGTCGTCGTCGAGAAAACCGACGACCTGGTAGCCATCCGGGTCCCGGTCGGCGATCTCGTGCAGGAGCATCCTTCCCGCTTCTCCCGCTCCGACAATTAACAAGCGTTGGGCCATTCTCTGTTCCGTCATTTCTGCTGTTGCCGGTAACGTCAGCGAACGATCGACACCGGTGCTATCGTACTATCGACACCGGTTTGACCACCGCGCTGACACCATTGTCGATCCGCACAAAATAAACCCCGCTCGACACGATGAACCCGCTTTGCGTAGTGAGGTCCCACACGACCTCACCCGATCCCGCCGCCGTCTGCGAATGAACGAGATTACCTTCTATGTTGTAAATATCGATCGACACGGGCGCATCGACGTTTCCGATCATCAATTCGTTCTGTCCCTTGCCCCCGTCAACCGGGTTGGGATAAAGGTATACTTTGTCGAGTTCGGTGACCTCGATCGCCTGGGGCGTGACGTCGAGCACCGACAGCCCCCCGTGTGTCGCGATATAGAGGATATCCCGGTCCGGGTGCATCATCAATTCCATACAGGGAACGCCGGCGATCGGCGATATCACCGAGGTCGGGTACGGAACGCCGTTCTCGCTCAGCACCTGAAACACAGCCGCCGTTGTGAACGCCTCGATCTCGTTGTCGTTTTCGAACGCGATGCGGTTGAGCCCGATATCCGTCGCTACCCACAGGTTGTTCTGATGGTCGAGCTGGATATACTCGACCTTCGTACTCAACAATCCGACCTCGTTGCCGAGTTTGACTGAAATCCTCGTATAACTGAACGGCGGCGTGTATTTGTAAACCCCCGCGTCGGTTCCGATCCACAACACGTCATCGTCACGAAGGGCCAGAGAGGTCACCTTGCCCGCATCTCCGAGCTGGTTGTTGTTATTGACCGACGCATCCAGCTCGGCGCCCCACAGATCGCCGGCCGGATCCTTGAGGGTGTCCCAGTCGTAATTACTACCGCCGATGTACCACGACATCACACCGTAGTCGCGGATGGCGATGAATACGGTTCCGTCGTCACGAAACTGGACGTGGCTGATGTCGCCGCCCTTCATCTGCGGACGGGTGACGGGGGAGATCTGGAGCCACTCGCTCTTGTCGCGGCTGAGAATGTGAATGCCGCGCCATGCCTCGGGAAAATCGAGGTCGGGCGCGTCGTCGGCGAGAAACCAGCGGTTTCCAGCGGGGTCGAGACGCGCGCGTTGCGGGCGAAGTGTCCCGTACGTGTCGCCGCCGCCGGACCCGAGCGGATGCCGCGTCCACACGTCGTTGGTGTAGTTGGCGTCGAGCTTGTCGTCCAGCTCGTCGAGTGGCTTCTGATTGGTCAGATTTTCCGTCAAAGTCGAGAACCACTTGTGCCCGTCGAGATCGGCGAGCAGCGCGAGGTTCTGGAACTGGTTGGTCAGCGAGTCCGATTCGGGGATCGACCGGTTGTAGTTGACCCACTGGCCCGAAGGCGTCAACTTGCCGCCCCAGAAACCGAAGGTCGTGATCCAGACGGACCCATCGATGTCCCAGGCGAGCCGTTGTACGCGGTTTTCGCCCGGCGCGTTCGGTATGTAATTGTCGTTCGTGAGTACGGAACTGCCCACGCGCACGAGGTTGAACCCCTTCACCGCCCCCGTCTGGGTTCCGCCCGCGTAGACATCTGTGCCGGGGGTCACGACGAGGCCGCGAATCTCCCCGGCCAGGTTGTTGAGCCCGAAGCGGCGCAATTCGTACTTGATGCTGTGGTCGATCCACTGCGACTGGGCTTCGTCCCACTCGTGGATGATATATGTGCCGCCGGCCCACATCGTCTGGTCATCGCGGTACAGTGAATACACCGGCCCCCCCTGCGGACCGATCTGAGACCAGGTGCCGTCGCTCAATGCCATGCGCCAGACGCCATCGCCGGTCCCGACCCAGATGGCGTCATCCATCCTGGTGATCGCGTGGGATACGGGCGGTCCGCCCGGAACCGGCGTGATGAAACCGAGGCGGTCGAGTACGGCCACACCCGCCGCCGTCGCGAACCAGACCAGGTCGCCGTCGCCAAAAACATCATTCACCTGGTTCGACGGCAGCCCGTTCTCCTCCGAAAACGTCGGACCAGGCAGCCCGCTCTCGAACCTGCCGGCGCCGCCGGTCGTCCCGTACACGACCTCACCGTCCCAGAAATCGATCGACGTGATGTGAAGGTCAGGAAAACCCAGGGGGCTGAATGTCCGGACCGACGGTCCGTCGGCACCCAGCGTGACGCGCGCCACGCCGACGTCGGCCGTACCGATCCACAGGTCTCCCCCGTCGTCGAACTTCAGGCACGTCAGAGAATTCGACGGGACCCCGCTCGAGTTGGTCAGCTGTTCGAACTGCTCCGTGGCGGGCGTAAAGATCAGGATCCCTCCGCTCGTCGCCATGAACAGCTCTCCGTTACGATACACGATTTCGTTTACGACGCTGGGATCCACGTGGTTTTCCCACCGGCCTCCCGACGACGCACGGCCGGCCCACGCCATCAACACGACGGCAAGGACCAGCGAAATCAACGCGGTTCGTCCTGCAGGTCTAGGGACGCCACAAAATATTGTCGTTTTCATCGGCATCCGGGTTCCTTTCCAGGGGCGTATCGTCTCTTCGTCCGGTGACGGTCAGTGTTCGGTTGCGGCCGGTCAGTACGTTTTTGAAACTCGTCAGAAAGATTTTCATGTCCTGCGTCAAAGACCAGTTGCGAATGTAATTCGCGTCCTGCGCGAGAAGGTCTCCGAGGGATACCTCCCGGCGGGAGCCCGCTCGCCAGTATCCCGTGATCCCGGGCCGTACCTCGAATCGGAACTGGTCTGTAGCTCCGAGCCGGGAGTCGCTCCCGGACTGGAGCGGGTATGGACCGACCATACTCATTTTGCCGACGAGGACCAACCAGAACAGGGGAAGGTTGACGAAATCTGACGGACCATCCGAACGGCCGTCTCCGGCCACCGGTAATGTGATGGAATCTCCCTCTAACCCTAGCCTGTCACTGTAGGTGAAGGGCTTGCGGCCCCTGGACAAGGCGTACAACGAATATAACACATAAAACACCGCCGACACCACAACAAATACACACCCAAATACTATATCCGTCAAGCGTTTGAGAGCGCGGTCGATGGCGTAGCGCGTGTCGCGGGCGTACCGGATCACCGGCCGGCCGGACAGGTCGGACACTGTGGCCTGGTGGAAAACGAGCCCCGCGTGATTGGTCAAAACAGTTACGTCGAGGACCCTGCGCCGACCCATCGCGATATACGACGCCAGCCGGTCGTCCGGGACGGCGTCGGGCAGCAGTATCACTTCCTGGATCCGGTACTTGTCGACAATCATCTCCAGGTCATCCGCCGGCCCGAGCGCGCCGGTGAGAATACCGTCGGCCTGCCCGGAAGTGTCAACGACACCGACTACGTCGAGGCCGAGCTGGTCGTCACGAATGAGATTGAATTCCAGGTCTTTTGCTTTTTGCATCGGCCCGACGATGCAGCAGCGTTTCAAGTCGACTTTCAGCGAGAGTATCGACCTGTGCGTTCGGCGAATCACGCTTCGTAATGCCCAGTCGTATATGATCGCGAACGGTACGACGAACGCTACGACCATGCGCGAATAAGTCCGGATCTGACCAAGATAAGTGCTCGTCATCAGAAGGATCGACGCAAAAATAATCGCGCGGCTTATATCGAATAGCTCGTCGACGGGTTTCGTCTCGCGCCGGATGCGATACAGTCCCAGCGCAAAAAATGAAAAGATAAACAAGAGGTTTTCAAAGTAAACAAATTTCTGATAAGCGGAGATGGGATAAATCGGGTTAGTGAATATTTCGTCGAGAGCGACGCGCAGATAGTATGCAGACAGAAACGCCGCGTTAAAGGCGAGAATATCGACCAGCAGGAACAGCGATACCTTGGCGACTTCACGGTACTTCTTGATGTAATACCAGACCTTGTTCCATTTCTCGTAATAGCGAAACAGGCTCACGAGATGCGCGACGAACGAGCGATTGATCACCGATTGCGCGCTCTCGCGGGCGTAACCGTGGGTCACCACCGATTTCGCGTGATAGTAGACCTTGAGCCCGTGTTGCTTCATGCGATAGCACCAGTCGACGTCTTCGAAGTAGAGAAAAAACCGTTCATCCATCAACCCGACCGCTTCGACCGCTTCCCGGCGGACGAACATCGCCGCCCCCAGCATCCAGTCCACCTCGACCGTCGTGTCGTGGTCGAAATCGAGCATCAGGTGTTCACGCACCGCCGTCGCGTCCTTGAACAACCGGCCCAGCGGAGTGCGCCGCAGCAGCAGGACCTTGAATGTGTAAAAACGCCTGCAGGAAAGCTGGACATTACCGTCGAGGAATACCAGTTTCGGAGCGGCAATTCCCGCATCGGGGTTGGCGTCCATGAAATCTACCAGTTCCTGCACGGAATCACGGCGGACGACGGTGTCGGGGTTGAGAATGAAGAAAAAGCGACCACTGGCATTTCGAATGCCGATGTTCACGCCCTTGGAGTATCCGAGGTTCTCATTTCCCGCGATCAGCTTGACCCACGGGTACTCGTCGCGGACCATGTCCGGCGTCCCGTCGACACTCGCGTTGTCGACGACGATGACCTCTGTTTGACCCGCGTAATCCTGTTGGCGAATGGAGTCCAGGCAGGGCTTCAGAACATCGAAGCTGTTGTAACTGACAATGATGATTGATAAATCCACGGAGACGATCCGACCTTTAAGGGATTTTTCCGAACATGGAGGCCAGGCGGAGCTTCCAGACTAGGAACACTGCTTCGTAGACGATACGGCGGGACATCTTGGACATTCCCTCCTGGCGATCGACAAACACGATCGGGATCTCCACGATACGGAATTTGCGTTTCCAGACGTGGAAATTCATCTCGATCTGGAACGAGTAGCCATCGCTGCGGATGGTGTTCAGCGGCAGGGCCTCGAGCACCTTGCGGCTGAAACATTTGAATCCGCCGGTGGCGTCCTTCAACGGCATACCGGTGATAACACGGGTATAGATGTTCGCCCCCACGCTGAGGGCGAGCCGGCGCAAGGGCCAGTTCATCACCGTGATGCCATCGAGATACCGGGACCCGATTACGAGGTCCGCTTCACCGGTTTTTGCCAGAAACTCGGGAATCGCCAGGGGGTCGTGGGAGAAGTCGGCGTCCATTTCAAAAACAAACTTTGCGTCTGTTTCCTCGAGAGCCCAATTGAACCCCCTGATGTACGCGCTGCCCAGCCCCATCTTTCCGGGACGGTGTAGCACGCGCACCCTCGGTTCACGTTCCCGGTACTCATCGACGAATGCCCCCGTGCCGTCGGGAGAATTGTCGTCGACGACGAGTACGCCGAGATCGACGTCGAGGGAAAGGAGTACGTCGAGCACGTGCTCGATATTCTCCCGCTCGTTATACGTCGGAACTATGACGAGTACTTCCACCGCTTCGACCTCTTGACGAAATTGCCAGACCAGCGATCAAAATGAGAATTACGACGCCCAGCGTAATCGACGACGCGTAGACACTTTTGGTAATAATGGCCGTGTCATAACGAAAAACAACTTCATGATCCCCACCCTCCAGCGCCACTCCGCGCAGTATGTGGTCGGCGCGCAGCAGTTCCGCCGGAGTCCCGTCTACCTCCACCTTCCAGTCGGGATAATACACTTCGCTCAGCACGAGTATCGCGGGAGAATTAGACGACGTGCGAATCCGGATTTCGTTGAACCCCAGCCGTTCTATCGTAGCAGTAGCGGAGTCGGACAGCGTCACCGTCTTTTCGTCCGGATACGGATGCGGAGCGCTTTCGAGAATCACTTCGCGCGACAGGTCGACGGAGCCCGATGCGATCAGGTCGAGCGCTTCCTTGCCGGCGGCAATCCGGTATTCGTCGACGAGCCACGCCCGGGGAAACGCCCCGGCGTTCTCATAGATGTACTTCGGCTGCACCTGGTAGTCCACACCGCTCCACACCGGCTTCAATCTCGGGTGGGACGGAAGTTCGGCGCCTGTCACCCAGTAACGAACGTTCAGCATGTCGAGCACCTGAAAATTCCCGCCGACGAGGCCGCGGCGGAACGCGTCAAAACACTCCTCGTACACAGAGAGCTTGGCGGGGTGGTAACCGCCGACGGATGAAATACCAAAAACCATGAATCGATTTGAAGAGAACATCGCCCCAAACGGTCTCTGGGGCGAATCCATCGGAAAAACCCTGAATGGCTCCGGATCGCGGAGCAGAAATTCGATCATCTCGTCGGGCTCTTTGTAGCGGTCGGACACTTCCCTGTCGTGGATTACCCGGAGTTGTTCGTATTTCCTGAACTTTTCCGGATGGAGTATATGCCGGTCGACGAGATAGAAGTCTGTCATCGCCAGCACGAGGAGAGCAGCGCAAAAAACCGTTTGCGGAAATCTGCGCGTATAGTAGAGAAACAACCCGACGAACATGACGGCGAGCATGATCGAGAATCTCACGAGGTCCTTGAAGAGGAAGTTTCCCACCACGCGCGCAACCAGCATTTGTTCCTGCGGGTTTCTCGCGCCACGCACCCGGCCGGAAATCAGTTCCGCAAAGCCACCCGGCCAGAAGTTCTGAGAGAGAATCACAATCATGAAGAGGAGGAACGCGACGGCCAGTCCGGCAACGGCGTTTCGCTTGCCCCGTTCGCGATTCGCGCGCAACAGCGCGGCCAGCCCGATACCGAACATCAGCACCAGCACGAATTGCTGGACGATCAGTACCATCACGGGGACACGAAACTTGTTGAAGAACGGCATGAATTTGAACAGCGGGCCGTACAGAACCGGCAAAAAGCTGCCAAAGGCAACCACCGTCGAAACCGCCGCGACAAAAAACAGGAACCAGACGAACCGGCTCCGCGCCATGGCCAGCGCCGCTATCGCACCGGTGAGCACCACGAACCCCACGTAATTGGGATAGTCGGTGAACGGCATGAATCCGATATAGAGGTCTTTGCCAAAACCGAAGGAGTGGGGCAGAAAGAACGTAAGTATTTCCGCCGGGTGCAGGCTCCACGACGTGGCGTAGGCGTAGTCGAGTCCGCCCGACTCCGACGCGCCCCGGATGGAATACTGGGCGTAGTCGTGCGCGGGAACGTACAGCACGGCGCTGATCAGGAATGACAGCCCGACGACGGCGCCAAGAATCGCGGCCGCCCAGACGAACTCGACGACGGCACCCCCGGCGGAATACCGGCTGCCATCCGACGTAAAGCGGCCGAACAGTCGCGCCGGCAGCGACGACTGTTTCGGCACGCGGCCCTTGACACCGTCGACGACCCGTGCGGTGCCGAAAAACAGCAGATGGAGGCCAATCAGGGCATACGTGTAATAAGAAATCTGCAGGTGTCCGCGCAGCATCGAAAAGCCGAGCACGATAACGAGAGCGGCACCGTTGACGACTACCCCCTTGCCGCGCCAGAGCCGGTCCCAGAAAAGCAGCGCGAACGGCATGTACCCGACCGCGCACGCCTGGCTGCCGTGCCCGTAGGCGCCGGCGGCGACGAGATTGGGCATCCACATCATCAGCACCCCGGCCGACAGCGCCGGCATGAACCAGACGCCACGGTCGCGCAGCAGGAGCCATGTTCCGAATCCCAGCAGAAATGTATGAAAAAGCAGCCAGATGTATTTGGGAAAGAACAGGTAACGGACCAGCAGTTTGAGAACCGCGTTGGGCGGGTATACGAACGGGGTATACGACAAGCTCCCGAAGCTCGGCATCCCCGCGAAGAGATACGGATTCCAGACCGGATACACGTGTTCTTCTTCCAGCGCCTTCTCGCCCACCGCCGCAAAGCTGGCCGCTGCCTGGTTGTCACCACTGAAGAATATCTTGTCCTGGAATACGTGACCGGGATAGAGGATTATGATCGCCGCGATCAGCGCCAGAACGGCGATCCCCGTCTCGAACCGGATCGGCCGGGGGTCGGTATACCGCTTGCCCCCTGGCCTGGAGGCAGGGGGTTTTCTGGCCGGTGGCGGCTTACCCCGTCTGGATTTGTCTTTGGTACTCATTTGACACCCCGTTCGGGAAATAATACCACAGCGGTAACCTCTTGTGAAACAAAGTTTTCAACCATTCTCGATCACCCGGTTGCCCAGTTCGACCAGTGTATCGGCGCAGTGGCGCCACGAAAAGCGGTCGAGGTCGGCGCGGATGTTGTCCGACATGGCCACGGCCATGTCATCCTCGAAGAACCGGACGACCGCGTCGGCCAGCGCCGCCGAATCGTTCCTGGGCACGACGTAGCCCGTGCTCCCGTCGATGACCACGTCGGGAAGCCCCCCGACGGCGGTGACGACGACGGGCTTGTGGAAACCGAACGCCGTCTGGACAATGGCGCTCTGGGTTGCCGATACGTATGGCAGAACGACCAGGTCAGCCGCCTTGAAGTACATCTCCACGTCTTCGTTGGGAACGTACACGTCCACGATCCGCACCCGGTCGCCGATGCCGAGACGCGAAATCTGTTCGTCGTACGGTTCCCGCTTGTCGTAAAACTCGCCCACGACGAGCAACGTGACATCCATACGATCATGGATCTTCGCGAATCCGTCCAGCAGCACGTTCAATCCCTTGTAGCCGCGGATGTATCCGAAAAACAGAATGACGTTTCCGTCGAGATCCAGCGCTTCCCTGGCCGAGTGCCTGTCGTGGCGACCTTCGTCGAAAAAATCGTATATCGGTAACGGATTGACGGCCATCAAGGGGTCTTTTCGGAGCTTCTTCAGGTTTTCGCCGTCTTCGACCGACTGGACGAGAAATGCGTCGGCGCGGGCCAACCCGACTCCGATCAGCGTCCGGTCGAAGACCGAGGACTCGTGGGGAAGCACATTATGGCACTGGAATATTACCGGAGCGCCGCAGCGACGCTTCAACACGTGGCTGATCGTCCGGCACGCCGGGCCGAAAAACGGCTGCCACCACTGGAACACGGTCAGGTCGGGGCGAAAAGCCGCCGCCGCCCCGCCGGCCCTCACCCAGGAGGTTGGATCGAGGCTGTCGATGACCCGGTCGGACTCGACGGCCAGTGGTGAATCGCTGTCGTCATACTGGGTTTTGCCGGGGAAGAGAAATGACGGATAGAGGCGAGAAAAGTTGATGATGCCGACGTCGTCCCCGCGCCGTCCGAATTCCCTCGCGAGCAGAGACGTGAAGTGCGCGATGCCGCCGCGGTAAGGATACGTTGGGCCGACCAGACAAATTCTCATCTCATGTCCCGGCCCCGTGGCACGGGCGGGGGCGAAGTCAGATCCCTGACGCTGTATTCCTTGAAAGCGTATGTCGATTCCCTGGCATTTCGTGAAGTGATCATCTCGGCCAGGAGCCCGAAGGCCGCGATCTGCAGCGATACGATGATGAATACGAAACCCATCAGCATGACGGGGCGGACGCGCAGACCGGCGCCGCCGATCCACTGGACGAGAAAGACGAGGAGCGGAATCACGCCGACGACAAACAGCACCGTCGCGATGCGCCCGAAGAAGTGCAGCGGGTTGAGAGCCCTGCGGGTGACGAACATGACGGTAACGAGGTCGAAAAAGCCGTTGAGAAAGCGCCGCGCGCCGTATTTGCTCTGCCCGTACTTGCGGCGCGCGTGCTGCACCTCGATTTCCTCGACCTTGAATCCCTCCCAGCCGGCAAGCACGGGAATAAAGCGGTGCAACTCTCCGTAGATCGTGATCGTATCGACGACTTCGCGCCGGTACGCTTTGAGACCGCAATTGAAATCGTGGAGCTTGATGCCGCTCATGAGAGACGTGACGGCGTTGAACAGCCTCGAAGGCGCGGTCTTGGTAATCGGGTCATGCCGCGTCCTTTTCCATCCCGAGACCAGGTCGGCGCCGGCGTCCAGCGCGGCGATCAGATTGGGGATCTCCCTCGGATCGTCCTGGAGGTCGGCGTCCATTGTGATGACGACGTCGCCGTCGACGGCGCGAAACGCCGTCTCGAGAGCGGCTGACTTGCCGTAGTTACGGCGAAAACTGATAACGTTGACGTGTCCAGGATCCTTCTGTCGCAGTTCACGCAGCACGATGATCGATCGGTCCGTGGAACCATCGTCGACGAACATATACTCGTACTCCCAGCCCAGCTGGGAAGTGACTTCGTTGAGCCGGTCGTACAATTCGGGGATGCTCTCCTCTTCGTTGTAGACCGGCACGACCACGGATAGTTTCATCTGTTCAGCGCCCTCTTCGTATGCTCGGGTTCAGTGTTCAGGTCCGCATGTGCAAAATCGACTTGATCCACTCTGCTTCGCTGGCGATTCCCTCTTCCAGCGTCATTCCGGGTTCAAATCCGAGTTCCGAACGCGCGAGCGTCGTATCCGCATACGTGTGACTGACGTCACCGCGTTCCCTGTCCTGGTAACGCACGTCGAACTCGCCCTGTGCGTATGTGCCGATCACGTCGAGCACGTGGTTGACGGACACCCGGCTGCCTCCCCCGATGTTGAACACCGTATCGGCCCCGCTGTATGTCATCGCCTGCAGGTTGGCGGCTACGATATCGGAAACATGGGTGAAGTCCCGGGTTTGTTCGCCGTTTCCGTAGATTTCGATCGGCTGTCCGGTCATCGCGCCTTTGAGGAACCGGTGAAACGCCATGTCCGGCCGCTGTCGAGGTCCGTAGACCGTGAAATACCGGAGGCACACGGCGGGCAGCCCGTAGCTCTTGCGATAGAGCAGGCACATGTTTTCGGCATCCAGTTTGGTCACGCCGTAAGGAGAAACAGGCCGCACCGGGCCGTCCTCTCTCATCGGCAGTTCGGCGGTCTCACCATAGACCGAACTGGAACTGGCGTACACGAATTTCTTGATCGGCTTGTTGCGGGCCGCCTCGCACAGCCGCTGCGTCGCCCGGATATTACAGTCGATGTAGTTTTCGAATTGCGTACCCCAACTGGCCCTCACGCCGGCCTGCGCCGCCTGATGGAACACCGTCTCCACACCGTCAAACAGAGCGTCCAGATTGGTTTCGTTGATCGACTCGGGTACGAATAGGAATCCGTCGTGGGGCGTGATAAGGTCGAGGTTCCGCCGCTTGAGACGTATGTCGTAGTAGTCCGTCATCGAATCGATTCCGACCACGTCGCGGCCGGACGCGAGAAGAGCCTCCGCGATGTGGGAGCCGATGAAACCGGCGACTCCGGTAACCAGCACTTTGTCTGCCATCCACAATCCCCTTAAATTACCCCGAACCTCAGTTATTCTGACCGCCGGTCGCCGGCGTTTCGGACTGCAACTGCCGGTCGATGTCCTCCAGGGTCTGCCTCGCCGAGGCGTCGTCCGGGTGCAACCGCAGCCAGTCGGACAGATATTGCCTCGCCTCGACGATCATCTGCGTCCGCAGCGCCATGCCCACGGCGGCCATCAACGCATCCCGGTCGTTGGGATCGACGCGCAGAATATATTCCAGTTGTTCGAGCGATTCCTCATTCCGCCCGGTCCGTTCGAAGATCCCCGCCAGGCGGAACCGCATGTCGAGGTCGTTCGGCTGGCGCTCGATCCTCTCCAGGTAGAACTGGATCGCCCTCGTCGTGTCGCCCAGGTCCAGGTAGTACCAGCCGAGCAACTGAATCGGCGGCGACATATTGGGAGCGATCTCGTGCGCCGCCTCGAGGCTCTTGACCGCCTCGGCGTAGAGGCTGTCGCGGTGCTGCATGACACCCAGCTGAAAGAACGCGGCGGCGTAATTCTGGATCAGGTGCTCTGTGTGCGGAGGCAGGTAGAGCGAGCGGTCGCGCTTCCAGTTCTCATCCAGGATGCTCGTATAGTCATAATTCTGGAGGATGTTCTCGACGACCTTGTCAAAGTTGACCATGTTCTGGCCTTCGCGCCTGACAACCTCGTACGCGAGCCCCTGAAACTCGAGCAGGTTCCGGTACGGCGCAAACGTGTCGGACGGAATCGTCACGGCAAAATAAACAGGCTGCTGCCAGTTGTTCGCGCGTAGGATGTGCCGGACGGCGACGTCGCGGATGAGGAGCCATCCCTCGTTGGTGTGAATGGGGGTGAGTCTGTCGATCTGGTCGTCGGTCCACGTGATCGGCACCCGGGGTTCGTTGTCGCGGCACTGCCTGATGTACCACGGCGTGTTCAAGAGGCTCAGGTTGACCACCTTGA
>CBDVDJ010000023.1:0-13311 GCA_965372695.1 uncultured bacterium | reverse complement strand
CGCGAAGGCGGCCGCACTGTGGGCGCCGGCGTTGTAACCGAAATTATCGAATAGAGTGAGAGATATGGAAGGCCAAAGAATCAGAATCAAGCTCAAGGCGTACGAGCACGCAATGCTCGACCGGACGACGGACGACATCGTCAAGACGGCCAAGCGCACGGGCGCCAAGGTCATCGGCCCGATTCCGTTGCCCACGAGGCGGTCCGTCTATACGGTGCTTCGCTCGCCGCACGTGAACAAGAAGTCGCGCGAGCAATTCGAGATGCGTATTCACAAGCGCCTGATCGATCTGACGCACACGACGCAGCAGACGATCGACGACCTGACGAAGCTGGTCCTGCCGGCGGGGGTCGATATCGAGATCAAGACGTAAGGGCCCATGCGGAGCCGTTTGAACTCCTCGGCTCCGGCGTCCGCGTGATTTGAAATTTTGCGCGGACAACGCCACTACGGAGCTCAAACGGCTCCGCGTCAGGTCGTGATAAAGCAGGCAGCGACATCAGGCGCGTTAAGAGGGAAAATAAAAAGGGAAGAAGAAATGGCACTACTCATTGGCAAGAAGATCGGGATGACCCAGTTGTTCGCGGAGGACGGCAGGGTAACTCCGGTGACGGTCATCGAGGCGGGTCCGTGTCCGATCGTCCAGGTCAAGACCCCGGAAAAAGAGGGGTACTCGGCGATACAGATTGGTTTCATCGATGCCAAGGAATCGCGTACTACGATGCCTATGGCCGGACACTTCAAGAAGGGCAACATCAAGCCCCAGCGAATCCTGCGGGAAGTCCGCGTTGATGACGCCGGTGAGTTCAAGGTCGGCGACGCGATCGATTTGAAGGCATTCGAAGGCGTCACAAATGTGCACGTCACGGGGACGTCCAAGGGGCGCGGGTTTGCCGGAACGGTCAAGCGTCACAATTTCAAGATCGGGCGCCGGTCCCACGGCAGCCACTCGCAACGCGAGCCCGGAGCCGTCGGTAGCTGCGCTACGCCGGCCCGTATTTTCAAGGGCAAGAGAATGCCCGGGCGCATGGGTGGCGTAACGAAGACCGTGAAAAACCTCGCGGTCGTTCAGATCGACGCGGAAAACAATCTCCTTTTCATCAAGGGCGCCGTGCCGGGTGCCAATAACGATGTCGTTTTTGTGAGAACGGCATAACCCGGAGAGTCGAAAAATTATGGCGACGGCAATAGTTTACGGAGCAGACGGGACAGAAACCGGCAAGATGGAGTTGCCGGAAAAGCTGTTTGGCCACGAGGTCAACGAGCACGTGATACACGAAGCGGTTGTTACCTACCTTGCCAATCAGCGCCAGGGCACCGCGTCGACGAAGGAGCGGTCCGACGTCAGGGGCGGCGGGGCCAAGCCCTACCGGCAAAAGGGAACGGGTCGCGCGCGCGCGGGCACGATACGGTCTCCGATCTTCCGGGGTGGTGGCGTTGTTTTCGGGCCTCATCCTCGCGATTACAGCAGGAAGCTGCCCAGGAAAATCAAGCGCCTGGCGCTCATGTCATCGCTCTCCAGCCGGGCCAACGCCGGTGACGTGCTGGTGATCAAGGCCCTGGAATTCGACAAGCCCAGGACGAGCCGCTTCGCCGGGATTCTCCGGAACATCGAGAACATCGGCAAGAAGACGCTGGTTGTCATCGAGCAACCCAACGAGGCGACGATCAAATCGGCGCGCAACATTCCGGGCGTCAAAATGGTTCTGGCCAACATGGTCAGTACCTATGACGTGATGTGGGCCGACAAGATCCTGCTGACCGAAAGTGCGATGAACAAGATGGAAGAGGTGTTCGCGTCATGAAGGACAGAGATATCCGCATGATCATCCAGAGGCCGGTAGTCACCGAGAAGAGCACGATGCTCAAGGAGACCTCCAACCGGTACGTGTTTCGCGTGGATGTCGGCGCGAACAAGCGGCAGATAAAAAAGGCGATCGAAGAACTGTTTGAAGTCACCGTTGTTGGTGTGACGACCGCGGTCTATCGCGGCAAGCTGTCCGTCGTGATGAATCGCCGGGGGCGTTTTCAGGGCTACCGGCCCAGCTGGAAAAAAGCGTACGTGACCCTCGTCGAGGGCGATACGATCGACATTTTTGACGTCGTCTAGCGCGACACTGGTGGAATACGATGGGAATCAAGAAATTCAAACCGATAACGCCCTCGATGAGGTACCGGACCGTCTCCGATTTTTCGGAAGTCACCAAGACAACACCGGAAAAATCGCTGCTCGATCCGCTCAAGAAATCGGGTGGCCGCAATAACAAGGGCCGCATCACAATGCGTCGCCGCGGCGGTGGCCACAAGCGTCGTTATCGCATTATTGATTTCAAACGCAAAAAGATCGGGATCCCGTCGAAGGTGGCGGCTATTGAGTATGATCCCAACCGTTCGGCCCGAATCGCGTTGCTGCACTACGTCGATGGCGAGAAGTGCTACATTCTGGCGCCCAACGACCTGAACGTCGGCGACGCCGTTATCGCGGGCCCGGACGCCGATATCAAGCCGGGCAACGCGTTACCGCTGGACAAGGTGCCCCTGGGGTCGATGGTTCACAATATCGAGATGGTTCCCGGCCGGGGCGGCCAGTTGGCCCGTTCCGCCGGATCGTATGCCCAGTTGATGGCCAAGGAGGGCGACATGGCGACGCTCAAGCTGCCTTCCGGCGAGATGCGAATGGTCCGCAGGATCTGTTATGCCACGATCGGCCAGGTTGGCAACCTCGACCACGAAAACGTCGTGTGGGGAAAGGCCGGAAAGAGCCGCTGGATGGGGCGCCGACCCAAAGTGCGTGGTGTGGCGATGAACCCGATCGACCATCCACTCGGTGGCGGCGAAGGCAAAACAAGTGGTGGCCGTCACCCGGTGACACCGTGGGGTAAGCCGACGAAGGGTTACAAGACTCGCAAGAAACACAAGCCGAGCGACAAATATATCGTCCGCCGCCGGCAGAAGAAAAAATAACGCCGACAAGGGGTAATTCGATATGTCGAGAAGCCTGAAAAAAGGTCCGTTTATCGACGAGAAGCTGCTGAAAAAAGTCCTCGATATGAACAAATTGGGGGGCAAGCGGGTCATCAAGACCTGGGCGCGGCGGTCGACGATTTCGCCCGAGATGGTCGGGCACACGTTCGCGGTCCACAACGGGAAGCAGTTTATCCCGGTTTACGTGAGCGAAAACATGGTCGGCCACAAAGTCGGCGAATTTGCGCTGACGCGTACGTACCGTGGGCACACGAGCAAAGCGGGCAAAAGCAAATCATAGAGATATCTTAGATCGTCAGTTCAGCGACGAGAGTTCGAAGGAAGGGTTCAATTCATGGAAGCATTTGCCATTGCGAAACACGTCGGATATCCGGCTCGGAAGGTCCGGCTGGTTGCCGACCTCGTCCGGGGGCATAATGTCGAGCACGCCCTGGAGATTCTCAGGTTCACGAGCCGTGTCGCGGCCGTTCCGATGAGCAAGACCATCAAGTCGGCAATGCACAATATGGTCAACAAGAAGGGCGGAACGGTTGAAGCCGAGGATATGATGGTAAAGGCCGTCGTCGTGGACGAGGGGCGCACCCTCTATCGGATTCGCCCCCGCGCCCAGGGTCGCGCGTTCCGTATCCGTAAACGGAGCAGTCATATCAAGGTAGTTGTATCCCTCATCGAGGAAGTCGAAGAATAAGAACTCGAAGGAGCACGTAATGGGTCAGAAGACCAACCCCATCGGACTGAGACTCGGCATTAACCGGACCTGGGACTCGCGGTGGTTTTCCAGCAGAGAATACGCCGCCTGGCTGGACGAGGACATCAGGATTCGCCGCTACATCAAGAAGCGCCTGTTCAAGGCGGGGGTCGCCAAGATCGAGATCGAGCGCTCCGGCGGCAAGGCAACGGTCAATATATATACGGCGAGACCGGGAATGGTGATCGGCCGCAAGGGCGCCGAAGTGGACATGCTTCGTGACGAGCTCAAGCATCTTTCCGGCAAGGAAGTTCAGATCAATATCAAGGACGTCAAGAAGCCCGAGTTGAACGCCCAGCTGGTGGCGGAACACATCGCCATGCAGTTGACCCAGCGAGTTTCTTTTCGCCGCGCGATGAAAAAAACGATCGCGTCGGCCATGAGAATGGGCGCGCTGGGGATTCGCGTGCAGTGTTCCGGGCGTCTGGGAGGCGCGGAGATGGCCCGGCGAGAGGGATATCACGAAGGGCGCGTGCCTCTTCATACACTCAGGGCCAATATCGATTTTGCAAAGGCGACGGCGCACACGACGTTCGGTTGCGTCGGGGTCAAGGTCTGGATTTACAAGGGTGAAATATTCCCCGAGGAATTCAGGCAATCGCTGGCGGCCGGCGAAGGGGGTAAGTAGCCGTGTTAATGCCGAAACGAGTCAAGCACCGCAAACAACAGCGCGGGAGAATGCGGGGACAGGCGACCAGGGGATCGAGTATCTCTTTTGGCCAGTATGCCATGAAGGCGCTGGAGCCCTGCTGGCTTACCAACCGTCAGATCGAAGCGGCCCGTATCGCGATTACGCGGCACATCAAGCGCCAGGGCAAGCTCTGGATCCGGGTTTTTCCTGACAAGCCCGTGTCGGTCAAGCCTGCCGAGACAAGGATGGGCAAGGGTAAGGGTGCTCCGGAGTACTGGGTCGCGGTTGTGAAGCCGGGACGTGTCTTGTTCGAGCTCGAAGGCGTGCCCGTCGAACTGGCCCGCCGCGCGATGCAACTGGCATCGGCGAAGCTCCCGCTCAAGACCAGGTTTATCCAGCACGGGTTGGAGGATCAATAAATGAAAGCACATGAAATGCGAGAGATGACGCTCGAAGAGCTGCAGGTTCACTACGACTCGCTGATTGACGAGCTGATCAATCTGCGAATCAAACTGAAGATGCGGCAGCTCGATAACCCGCTGAGGGTGCGGCATCTGCGACGCGAAGTAGCGAGGGCCAAGACCGTCCTCAAAGAAAAGAACCTGGGCGCGCTGCCGGGACAGATCCCGGTCGCCGAGTAGGCCAGCGGAAAGTTGAACGATAATATGGAAGAAACCAGAAGCCGCAGGAAAACGTTTGTCGGCATGGTCGAAAGCAACAAGATGGACAAGACCATCGTGGTGAAGGTCGAGCGGCTGGTAAAGCACAAGACGTACGGGAAATACATCAAGCGTACGACCAAGCTTACCGCGCACGATCCGGAAAACACGTGCAACATCGGAGACAAGGTGTCCGTTATTGCTACGCGGCCGCTGAGCAAGTCGAAACGCTGGCGGTTGATCGAGGTCCTCGAGAGGGCGAAGTAGAGCTGGTCCCCCGGGGGGCATTCTGGCTTAACACGTTAGAAGTAAGGAACTTGAGATGATACGGCAGGAAACGAAGCTTCAGGTTGCGGACAATTCGGGCGCCAAGAGCCTGCTTTGTATACGTGTGCTGGGTGGTACGCGCAAGAAGTACGCCCGGGTCGGTGACATTATCACCGTTGCCGTCAAGGTCGCCATGCCCGGCGGTATCGTCAAGAAGGGGCAGGTTGCCAGGGCGGTTGTGGTGAGGACGAAGAAGGAAATCCGGCGCAAGGACGGCAGCTATATTCGTTTCGACGAAAACGCGGCGGTGATTATCAACGACGCCAAGGAGCCCGTCGGGACGCGAATTTTCGGCCCGGTGGCGCGGGAACTCCGCGACAAAAAATTCATGAAGATCATTTCTCTGGCGCCGGAAGTTATTTAGGGCGCCGGGGTATTGGCGGAAACGGGGTACGTCATGATGAACATAATCAAGAATGACACGGTCAAGGTTATCTCTGGTAACAACAAAGGTAAGATCGGGAAAGTCCTCAAGGTATTCCCGAAGTCGCGGCGAATTATCGTCGAAAAGGTGCAGATGGTAAAACGGCATACGAAACCCCGTTCGCAGCAGGATCAAGGCGGCATTCTGGAAAAGGAAGCTCCGATTCACGTTTCCAATGTGCTTCTCGTTTGCCCCAAATGCGGCAAGCCGTCGCGGACTGGCGTAGGGGAACTTGCCGACGGCAAGAAGGTGCGTGTCTGCAGATCCTGTAACGAAATGCTGGCGACCAACGAGTAACCCTTGCGGGTGGAGTGACGCGAAAATGGTTAGCATAAAAGAAAAATATCAAAAAGAAGTCGTTCCCGAGCTCAAAAAGCAATTCGGCTTTGCCAATATTATGGAAGTGCCGAAGCTCAAAAAGATTGTGGTCAACATGGGAGTCGGGGACGCGATTCAGAATTCCAAAATTCTCGATGCCGCGATGGACAACCTCGCGACCATTACCGGCCAGAGGCCGAAAATGTGCCGGGCGCGGATTTCGGTGGCGGCGTTCAAGCTGCGCGAGGGCATGCCCATCGGGTGCAAGGTGACGTTGAGGGGCGAGCGTATGTACGAATTCTACGATCGCCTGGTCAATGTGTCGCTCCCACGTATCCGTGACTTCCGCGGCGTGCCGAACAAGAGTTTCGACGGCCGCGGCAATTACACGCTGGGAATCAAGGAGCACATCATATTTCCGGAGATCGACTACGACAAGATCATGCAGGTGTTCGGAATGGACATTACCATCGTGACGTCGGCTAAAACCGACGAACAGGCGCTCGCGCTTCTGACGCAGCTGAAGATGCCGTTCCGGAAACAGTAGCTCAAAAGGGCTCAACAGATAGAGGATGAAGTGGCTAAGAAATCCTGGATAGCAAAAGCAAAGAAAACGCCGAAATTCAAGGTGCGTGCCTACAACCGGTGTAACCGTTGCGGCCGCTCGAGAGCGTATCTCCGCAAGTTTGGAATCTGCCGTATCTGCTTTCGCGAGCTGGCGTTGCAGGGCGAGATTCCGGGCATTACGAAGTCGAGCTGGTAGAGTGCCGGCTCCTGGAAGCTTCGACAAGGAACAGAACAATAGATTGTATTGGACCAAACCGAATAACAGGGGGCAATTGCCGTGGCAATGACCGATCCCATTTCTGATTATCTCACCCGTATCCGCAACGCAACCCGTGCTAATCACAAGTACGTGGATATTCCCGCGTCGCGCGTCAAAGCGGAGATCAGCAAGATCCTGATCGATGCGGGCTTTGTGCGTGCGGTGAAGTATATCGAAGACAACCGCCAGGGACTGCTGAGGCTGTATCTCAAGTACGAGCGGGACAATTCCAGCGTGATCAGCGGGTTAAAGCGCGTGAGCAAGCCCAGCTGCAGGATATACAGGCCCCGCAAGGAACTGCCCCGCGTTCTGGGCGGGTACGGAATGGCGATTGTGTCGACCTCCCAGGGGATACTTCCCGACATCGAGTGTCGCAAACGCGGTATCGGCGGCGAGGTCCTGTGCGAAATCTGGTAATCAACCGGTGGATGAAGCGATAACACGGACGGAAATGATATGTCACGAGTTGGATTGAAACCGATAAATGTCCCTTCCGGCGTCACTGTCAATCTGGACGGGAACGTGGTGACGGTCAAAGGACCCAAAGGCACGATTACGAGGGAACTGCCTGCGTTTTGTGCAATCAAGCAGGAAGGCGATGTGATCAAAGTCTCCCGTCTCGAGGAGACCCGGCAGCACCGGCAGATGCACGGGCTTACGCGGACGCTTCTGGACAACATGGTTCTTGGCGTATTCGAGGGTTTCAGCAAGGACCTCGAAATCGTCGGCGTCGGCTATAAAGCCGAGATCAAGGGCGATGAACTCGTCCTTCTGCTCGGTTACTCCCATCCAATCCACTTCGCGATACCGGAGGGATTGACGATCGAGACGTCCTCCCCGACGAAGATCAAGGTGCTTGGAATCGAAAAGGACAAAGTGGGCCAGGCTGCGGCTGATATTCGCGGCTTCAGGCCGCCCGAGCCGTACAAAGGCAAGGGGATCAAGTATGCCGGCGAAGTCATTAAGCGCAAAGCCGGAAAGACGGCGGTCAGTGGCAGCTAGCGGGACCGTTTGAGAATGCCGATGTAAAACGCGCGTTCAACTCGAGGTAAGGAAATGCAGAAGAAAATCAGAAATCCCAAGGATAAAAAGAGGCAAAAGCGGCACTGGCATATCCGCCATACCGTGGTGGGCACCGCCGATCGTCCGCGCGTCTGTGTGTATCGCAGCAATTTGCACATCTATGCTCAGATTATCGACGATGAACAGGGCCGCACGCTGGCAGCAGTTTCCAGTCTGAAGATGGATCCGCCAAAGGCGGCGCCGGCACCCGAAGAATCCCCGGACAAGGGGAAGAAGAAGAAGAAGGGTGGCAAGAAGCCCAAGGCTCCGGATGGCGCCGGTATCCTGCAGGCGATGGAAGTCGGCAGCAAAATCGCTGAAGTAGCGAAAGAGAAAGGTATCACCAGGATCCGTTTCGACCGGGGTGGGTACCTCTACCACGGCCGTGTCGCGGCGCTCGCCGGGGCGATGCGCAAGGGCGGACTGGAATTCTAAAAGCAAGACGAGGGTAAAAGCGCGAAAGGCTTAAAAGGTATGGTCAGACCAAAAGACGACAGAGGCGGGCGGCGCGGATTCAAGCGGAACAAGCCCGAGGGTCCCGAGTACATCGAGTCGACCGTTCATATCAATCGTGTTGCCAAGGTGGTCAAGGGAGGGCGACGGTTCAGTTTCAACGCGCTCGTGACGGCCGGCGACGGATTGGGACAGGTCGGGATCGGTCTCGGAAAAGCCAACGAAATTATCGACGCGATTCGCAAGGCCTCGGAAGCGGCGAAGCGATCGATGATCCGGGTTCCGTTGGTGGGTGGCACGATTCCCTATACCGTCCTGGGCAAATATGGTGCGGGGAAAGTCATCCTCAAGCCCGCGTCTCCGGGTACCGGCGTCATCGCCGGTGGACCGGTTCGCGCAGTCATGGAATCGGCGGGTATCCGCGATATCCTCGCCAAGTCGGTCGGGTCCAACAATCCGCACAACATGGTGAAGGCGGCGATGGCAGGCCTGCGCAGCCTCGAGAGCGCAAAGGATGTAGCCCGCAGGCGCGGCATTTCGATCAACGATCTATTCGGGATAGAAGGCGGAAATGACAAAAAAACTGAAGATAACCCAGATCAGGAGCCTGATCGGGAGACAACCGAAGCATAGGCTGACGATGAAAGCCCTCGGCTTTCATCGTATGCACGAGACGCTCGAAAAGTCGGATACGCCCCAGATCCGGGGCATGATCCACCAGGTCCGGCATCTGGTCAGAGTAGAAGAGGTTGATAGCTAATGAGTTCCGACACCAAAGATAACGAAGCCCTCAGAGTCGGCACACTCCGGCCCGCCCGGGGCGCCAAAAAGAATCGTAAACGGCTCGGGTGCGGATCCGGCACGGGACAGGGCGGAACGTCCGGGCGCGGCCACAAGGGACAGAAGTCGCGCTCGGGTTCGAGTATCCCGGCATGGTTCGAAGGCGGGCAGATGCCGCTGCAACGCCGGCTGCCGAAGCGTGGATTCACAAATATATTCCGGGTCGAACGGCAGATCGTCAACGTCCGGAATCTGGACAGGTTTGAGGCGAACGCCGAGGTCAACGTCGAAGCGCTCCTCGACAAAGGCATCATCAAGAATTTGAAGCGTCCCGTCAAGCTGCTTGGCGAAGGCGAACTCAACAAACCTTTAAAGGTGATCGTACACGCGTGTAGCAAGAAGGCGAAAGAGATCGTGGAGAAGGCGGGCGGTGAGGTACAGATCGTCGAGTGATCGCACAATGCCAGGGGGTACGGCGCTTGGTCTATGACACATGATTTCTAAAATACAAGAGATTTTCAGCATTCCCGAGCTGAAGCGGCGTGTGCTTTTTACGCTTGCTTTGCTCGTTGTTTACAGAATTGGTGGACACATCACGGCGCCCGGAGTCGACGCGTCGGTGCTCACGGAGTTTTTCGCGCGTCAGCGCGGCACGATACTCGGTCTATACGATCTTTTTGCCGGGGGTAACCTGGAAAAAGCGACAATCTTCGCGCTCGGTATTATGCCTTATATCAGCGCGTCGATTATTCTGCAGCTTTTCCAGGCGGTTATTCCTTACTTCGAGAAACTCGCCAAGGAAGGCGACGAAGGGCGCAAAAAAATCACGCAGTACACCCGTTATGGCACCGTGGTGCTGGCGGCGGTACAAGCGTTCGGTATCGCGTTTTTCCTGGAGAATCTCACCGGCCCCAGCGGGCGTCCGGCGGTGATGTTTCCGGGAATGGGATTCCGGCTGTTGACGGTGCTCACGCTGACGGCTGGTACCGTGTTCGTGATGTGGCTGGGAGAACAGATAAGCGAGCGCGGAATCGGCAACGGGATTTCGCTCATTATTATGATCGGTATCATTGCCCGGTACCCGACGGATATCCTCAACACGTGGCGGGCGCTCCAGCTGGGCCAGATGTCGCCATTCAAGCTGGTGATACTGCTTGCAGGAATGGTTCTGGTGGTGGCGGGAATTATCTTCGTCACACAAGGGCAACGGCGAATACCGGTTCAATACGCCAAGCGCGTCGTGGGGCGTAAGGTCTACGGCGGGCAGGCGAGTCACATTCCCCTGAGTGTGAACATCGCCGGCGTTATTCCGATCATTTTCGCTCAGTCGTTGATCATGTTTCCGGGCACCCTGGCCGCGTTCTTCGGGGACGTGGATTTTCTGCAGGTTATTTCGATGTGGCTCTCGCCCGGACACGCGATCTACATAACGCTGTACGCGACGATTATTATATTTTTCGCGTACTTTTATACGGCGATCGTCCTCAATCCGGTTGACCTCGCCGAAAACATGAAGAAATCAGGTGGTTTTATTCCGGGTATCCGGCCGGGTAAACGAACCGCCGAGTATATCGATCGGATCCTGACCCGGATTACGCTGCCGGGCGCCTTTTTCCTGGCGTTTATCGCGATTCTTCCGGATGTGATGATCAGGCAGTTTAACGTGCCGTTTTACTTCGGCGGTACCGGGCTCCTGATTGTCGTTGGTGTGGTGCTCGATACACTGCGCCAGATCGAATCGCACTTGTTGATGCGGCACTACGACGGATTCGTGAAGCAGGGCCGGTTGAGAGGCCGCAGATAATGAATATGAATCTCGTATTGTTCGGCGCGCCGGGGTCCGGAAAGGGAACCCAGGCCGAGAGGCTGAGGGACCGGTTCTCGCTGAAGCACATTTCGACGGGCGACCTTCTCCGCGAAGCCGTCGCCGTGAAGTCGGAGCTGGGCAAAAAAGTTGAAAGTATCATGGCCGCCGGCGAACTCGTATCCGACGAGATCGTTCTGGAGCTCATCAAGGAGACGATTGGCGGCGTCAAGGCGGACGAGTCGCTGAACGGGTGGATGCTGGACGGGTACCCGCGGACGGTCGGACAGGCGAAAATGCTCGACGGACTCCTCGCCGACGCGGGCGAAGTCATCAGCAGCGTCGTCGTGCTCGAAGTGGACCGGGCGGCCGTGATCGAGCGGTTGTCGTCCCGGCGTTCGTGCCCCGAGTGCAGGGCGGTTTACAACGTATTGAACCTTCCGCCGAAGCAGGAAGGCGTTTGCGACAATTGCGGCACAGGACTGGTCCACCGCGGGGACGACCAGCCCGAAACGATTTCGAACCGTCTGGACGTATATGAGGGGCAAACGGTGCCGATCCTGGAGTACTACGGAGGCAATGTCCGGGTTCATCGTGTCGACGGCAATCAGCCGATCGACGATGTAACCAAAGCGATCGAGCGCCTGGTGCAATGATCATTCTCAAGTCGCCCAAAGAAATCGATATCATGGCGGCCAACGGGGCGATCTTGAAAGAGTGCTTTGCGTTCGCTCGTGACTTTATTGAGCCCGGTCGGACGAGAGCGCAACTGAACGAGGAGATCGAGAATATCATCCTCAGTCATGGCGCAAAGGCGGCGTTCAAGGGCTTTCAGGGGTTTCCGGCGGCCACGTGTGTATCGGTCAACGAAGAGGTCGTCCACGGAATACCCGGGGCTCAGGTCTTCGAGGAAGGCGACATCGTCGGACTCGACATTGGAGTCGTAAAAGACAGTTACTACGCCGATGCGGCGAGGACGATCCCCGTCGGGACGATCTCCAAAGAGGCAGCGCAGCTTCTCGAGGTCACGCAGGACGCGCTCGACGAAGGTATAAGTCAGGCGAGACCGGGAAGGCGGCTGACGGATATTTCGCACGCGGTTGAACAATGTGCGACAAAAGCCGGCTACTCGGTCGTCAAGTCACTGGTGGGGCACGGCATCGGGCAACAGATGCACGAAGAGCCGCAGGTGCCCAACTTTGGGCCGCCCTCGCAGGGGCCGGAACTGAAGGATGGCCTGGTTCTGGCGATAGAACCGATGGTGAACATTGGAGGCTCGGACGTATTCACCCTCGAGGATGGGTGGACGATCGTTACGGCAGACCGGTCGATGTCCGCGCATTTCGAAGACACTGTTGCCATTACTAAGGAGGGACCGCGGATTCTGACGCGCTGACGTATGGCAAAGGAAGAAACAATAACAGTCGAGGGCACGGTCGTTGAAGCATTGCCCAATACAATGTTTCGTGTAGAACTGGCAAACAAACACAGAGTGCTTGCCCATGTATCCGGGAAAATGAGAATGCATTTTATCAAGATTCTGCCGGGCGACAGGGTGACGTTGGAGATTTCGCCGTATGATCCAACCAAGGGCCGAATCGTTTACCGGTACAAATAGCGGCGGGAGATAATCATGAAAGTTCGTAGTTCAGTGAGAAGAATGTGCAGTAAATGCAAGATCATACGGCGCAAAGGTGTCGTTCGTGTGATTTGCGAAAACAAGCGGCACAAACAGCGGCAGGGCTGAACCCGCCGAAACAGCCGTAGTATACCAGAACCTTATCAAGGAGACGGATTAAGTGGCGCGAATTTCTGGTGTTGATATTCCGAACGACAAGCGGGTCGTCATTAGCTTGACGTATATTTATGGCATTGGCCGGACTTCCGCTGTGAATATCTGCGAAAAAGCGAAGATAAATGAGAGTACTCGCGTTAAGGATTTGAGCGAGGAAGAGAGCATCTCGCTCCGTAATATCATCGAAAATGACTACAAGGTGGAAGGTGAGCTTCGGACCGAAGTGAGCTTTAACATCAAGCGTTTGATGGATATCAACTGCTATCGCGGCCGCCGGCACAAAATGGGCCTGCCCTGTCGGGGGCAGCGTACGAGCACCAACGCGCGTACGCGCAAGGGACCCAAGGCGCGGCCGGGAGCCAAGAAGAAGAAGTAGTTATGCTGCGAGGCCGCCGACCACAGGCCGGCGTCCTCGCTGCATCAACGTGCGCCCCCGCAACACCCAACCCGTAGCGGTCGCGGGAGAGCTGGCGCGGCAGACCGAGTTTGGACTGAATAT
>CBDVDJ010000022.1:0-13344 GCA_965372695.1 uncultured bacterium | reverse complement strand
CCGGGTGCCCGGGCGCAGGCCCGCGTCGATCCGCTCGATCGGCAGGTCGTATATCGACGGGACTGCTTCCCACGCCCGTTCGATGAGCCTCATCACAGGGCCCGCCGTCGGCGTCGTGTCGAATCCCATCTCCTCTTCCGTCGCGCCGATGAGAAGACGCCCGTCGCCCTTCGGCAGTATGTAGGCGTCCGGTGCGCGGATCACGCGTTTGAACTCGTACGTCTCGTCGGTGAGGAGGGAGACGATCTGCCCCTTGACCGGGCGCACCCCCGGGGGGGCGATTTCTTCGGGAATGCCTTCGATGAGGCCCGACCAGCAGCCCGCCGCGATCACCGTCGTTCCCGCGTCGTGGATCACGCTCTCCGCCTGATCGGCGGTGGAGGTGATGACGCCCGTGCACCGTCCGTTCTCCGTGCGGATCGCCTTGACCGCCGTTTCCTCGACCAGTTCGCCGCCCGCGCCGGTCAGCGCGAGTTTCAAGGCATCGACCACGTCGCGGTTGTCGACCTGGTGGTCTTCGGGGATCCACATCGCCGAGGCGGCTTTGGGTGAGAGGAGAGGTTCGATTTCTCTCGCCTCGGTGCCCGTCAACCACGTGACCGGCAGGCCACGGTGTTCGCGGAAATTGTAGATACGGCGGATGCGTTCGGTATCGTCGCGGTGAAATCCCACCATCATCGTGCCGCGCGTATCCAGCTTCACCCGGCGCCCGCTGTCCTGTGCCAGTTCGTCGAGAAAGCGGGGGAAGAGCTCCAGACTCTTCTGCCCGAATCGCAGGAAGTCCTCGTTCTCGAAACCGAACTCCGACACGGGGGCGAGCATACCCGCCGCCACCCAGCTGGCCGCCCGTCCGGCGGTGTCCTTGTCGAACACGGTGACGGGGCGTCCGCGGCGCGCCAGCTGCCATCCCAGCCCCAGGCCGATGATTCCGCCGCCGACGATGGCGACGCGGTCTTTTTCTTCTTTATACATCTGTACGGATGATTTCGCGGTGGGTTTGGTTTCAGCCCGGTCCGGCGGATGCCGGCCGGACACCCCTGTCTCATCCCCACGATACCCCCTGAAATGCGTACTGTCAAGACGGGCGGGGGAGTGTATAATGACGGCTCCCCGAGACCAATTCGCCTTCAAGACGATGGGTATTTCCAGCGAAAGTATCTGAATGAAACAGGCCGGGCCGGATTTTTCGATCGTCGTACCTGTCCTCTATGAGGAAGACACGATTGCCGGTCTGCTAGAACACGTCGGCGGACTCGACGGCGCCGGCCGCTGCGAAGTGATCGTCGTCGACGGTGCCCCCGCCGGCGGTACCGTCGGAACCATCCAGGACGATCGTGTCGTTACCATGACGTCTCCACGGTGGCGGTCCCGACAGATGAATGCCGGGGCCGCCGTCGCGAGAGGCGCGACGTTGATCTTTCTGCACGCCGACACCCTGCTTCCTCCCGACGCGCTTTCCGATATCGACGCGGCTCTCTCCAGCGATCAAATTGTCGGCGGGGCGTTCCGGCTGCGATTCGATTCCGACCGGTTCATTTATCGCCTCATGTCGGGCTTCGTCACCATTCGTTCGCGCTGGAACCGGCTTCCCTACGGGGACCAGGCGATATTCGTCCGGCGCGGCTATTTCGAACGGATCGGGGGGTACAGAGAGATTCCCCTCATGGAAGACGTCGAGATCGTCCGCCGCATCCGCTGGCTCGGCGGGCGAATGAAAATACTGGATAGTTTCGTCCGGACCTCGTGCCGCCGCCTGGAGGCGGAAGGGGTCGCCCGCCGTGTGCTCCAGAACTATATGATATCGATTCTCTACGCCGCCGGCGTATCACCTGAAAAGCTGGTCAGGTATTACAGTGAAGACTACAGGCTCAAAAGCGGCTGATTCGGCCGTGATCGCCCTTGCCCTGACGCCAGATCGAACGTAAGTTATTTCCCTGCCCGGCGACAAAGCAGACAATCAATCCGGGGGTGGGGCACGTGCGCGTGCACCGTCGAAACGAAACCGTCCATTTGCAAATACAAGCTCTGGAGATTGCCCGATGTCGGCACCGCTGAAACACGAAGAAGTAAAAGAGTACTACGGGAAAACCCTGACGGGCACCCGGGACCTCAGGACGAACGCCTGCTGTCCAACGGAAGGGCCCGGGGCCGAACACAGGGAGATACTCGACAATATTCATCCCGAGATCATCGAGAAGTTCTATGGTTGCGGTTCACCGATCCCGCCGTTGCTCGAGGACAGGGTTGTCCTCGACCTGGGCTGCGGGACGGGCCGGGACGTTTATATCGCGTCGGCGCTCGTCGGCGCCGGCGGCCGGGTGATCGGCGTCGACATGACGGAAGAACAGCTCGCCGTCGCGGCCCGACACGCGGAAGGCCAGGCGGAGCGATTCGGCCTGGAAAGGCCGAACGTCTCGTTCCGGCACGGATACATCGAGGACCTCGCCGCCGCCGGGATCGAAGACGATTCCGTCGACGTGGTGATCTCGAACTGCGTACTCAACCTTTCCCCCGACAAGCCGCGCGCCTTTGCCGAGATTTTCCGCGTTCTCAAGCCGGGCGGCGAACTGATCTTCTCCGACGTATTTGCCGGACGCCGCGTGCCCGACCACCTGCGCGACGACCCCGTCCTCTACGGAGAGTGTCTCGGAGGCGCGATGTATATCGAAGACTTCCGGCGGATGCTCCGCGGCATGGGCATCAACGATTATCGTGTTATTTCGCGCAGCCCGATCGAGCCCGGAGATCCGGAAATTGAGGCAAAGGTCGGGTGTATCGACTTCTACTCGATGACGGTGAGGGCTTTCAAGCTGGACACGCTCGAGGATATCTGTGAAGACTACGGGCAGACAGCCACGTATCGCGGGACGATTCCGGGCCGGCCGCACCGGTTCGCGCTGGACGACCACCACGAGTTCGTCACCGGCAAACCGATGCTCGTATGCGGGAACACGGCCGCGATGCTCTCCGGAACGAGATACGCGGGTCATTTTCTCGTGACGGGTGACCGCGGCACGCACTACGGGCCGTTCGATTGCGACCCCGCCGCGGCCGGTGTGCGGGACGCGGAAGGATCCGGGGGGGCGTGCTGTTGAAAACGACGGAAATGATGAACGAGTTCGATCAGAAAATTGCCGATTCCACCGGCGGGCCGCTCCTTGCCGAGCGGATTTCGATTGTCCAGGTCAACGTGGGGCTGCGTTGCAACCAGCAGTGCGTCCACTGTCACGTGGCCGCCTCGCCAAAGCGGACCGAGGAGATGGACTGGGAAACGATGGACCACGTTCTCAGGGTCGCCCGCGGCGTCGACTGCAGTCTCCTCGACATCACGGGAGGCGCTCCGGAAATCAACGCGAATTTCGAGCGGTTCGTCTCACAGGCGCGGGCGCTGGATATCCCCGTCCAGGTCCGGACGAACCTGACCATCCACCTCGAGCCGGGATACGAGGGCGTGGCCCGGTTCATGGCGGAACAAGGGGTCCGTCTCGTCGCGTCGCTCCCGTGTTATCTCGAGGAAAACGTCGACCGGCAGCGCGGCGAGGGCGTGTACGGCGGATCGATCGAGTCGATCCGGAGGCTCAACGAACTGGGATACGGGCGTGACCCGGGCCTTCCGCTCGATCTGGTCTACAACCCGGTGGGCCCTTACCTGCCGCCCGACCAGGCCGCGCTGGAAGCGGACTACCACCGCGAATTGCGGGCCCGTCACGGGATCGAATTTTCACGTCTGATCACGATAACCAATATGCCCATCGGACGGTTCATGGGCGACCTTCGCCGGAAGAAGAAGGCGGACGAATACCGGCAGCTTCTTCGCGACGCGTTCAACCCGTCGACGATAGAAGGGCTGATGTGCCGGCACCAGATCAATATCGACTGGGATGGCAACATGTACGACTGTGATTTCAATCTTGCGCTGAAACTCAAGGTCAACCACGGCATGCCGACGCACGTCAGCGATTTCGACCCTCAACTCCATCAAAGACGCATCGAGACAGGGGCCCACTGCTTCGGCTGCACGGCCGGCCGGGGTTCTTCGTGTGGCGGAGCGCTGGCATAACGGCCTGCTCTCTTGCGGATAACGAACGGTTACAAATACACTCGGTAAAATGAATACGCTCGCGTCAATTACGGTTTATGCATATTTCGGTATCCTGGCGATGCTCTCCATCTACGGG
Source organism: uncultured bacterium (assembly GCA_965372695.1). GTDB lineage: Bacteria > Krumholzibacteriota > Krumholzibacteriia > WVZY01 > JAKEHA01 > CBDUWU01. Next base: position 9,166 of record CBDVDJ010000022.1, on the reverse strand, counting down.
ATCCACCGGTATTTCATCCTCTATCTGTACTTCCGGCACTACAAGTTTGCCCGGCGGCCGGCGCCGCCCCGGATGGAACCCGCCGACTACCCGGCCGTCACGGTCCAGCTGCCGCTGTACAACGAGTACTACGTTGCGCGGCGGGTGATCGAGGCGGCGGCGGCGATCCGCTACCCGAAGCACCTCCTCAGGATCCAGGTTCTCGACGACTCGGTCGACGACACGCGAATCGTCGCCCGTGAGGCGACCGACGACCTCGTGGCGCGAGGGTTCAACGTCGAATACCGGCACCGCGACAACCGCGAGGGATTCAAGGCCGGCGCGCTCAAGGAAGGCCTCGACGAGTCGCCCGACGAATTGGTGGCCGTTTTCGACGCCGACTTCATACCGCCGCCGGATTTCCTCGAGAAAACCGTGCCGCACTTCACGGATCCGCGCGTCGGGATGGTGCAGACGCGGTGGGGGTACCTCAACCGGAACTATTCGCTTCTCACGCGCGTCCAGTCGCTGCTGCTCGACGGTCACTTCATCCTCGAGCACACGGCGCGTCACCTGTCGGGCCGGTTTTTCAACTTCAATGGCACCGGCGGCGTGTTTCGCCGGCGCGCAATCCTCGAGTCGGGCGGCTGGCAGGGCGACACGCTCACCGAGGACCTCGACCTTTCCTATCGCGCCCAGCTTTGCGGATGGAAGTTTGTATTCATGCCGGATGTCGTTTGTCCCAGCGAGTTGCCGGTCGATATATTCGGGTTCAAGACCCAGCAGCACCGTTGGGCGAAGGGGTCGATCCAGGTCGGCAGGAAGCTGCTGGGACGGATATGGCGCAGCGAAGTGCCGCTGCGCGTCAAGTTCGAGGCGACGTTTCACCTGAGCGCCAACCTGAGTTATCTCCTCCTCGTTCTGCTGTCGATACTCATGCCGTTGTCGGTGGTTCTGCGCTCGCACGCATTGGCGCGCGGATCGCTCTTCTGGGAATTGGCGATCTTCGCCCTGACGACGCTGTCGATCTTCCTCTTCTACCTGACGGCCCAGCGCGAGTTGTACAAAGACTGGCGCTGGCGCATCAAGGACGTCCCCCTGATTTTCGCGCTGGGAATCGGCATGTGCATCAACAACGCGTGGGCGGTCACCGAAGCGCTGCTCGGCCGGCAGACACCGTTCGTGCGCACGGCCAAGTACCGGATCGAGTCGTTCAAGGACCGGTGGAAGGGTAAAATCTACCGTTCGATGCGCAAGCCGACGTTGGTAGCCGAATTCGTGCTCTCGGTCTATATGTGCGCCGCGCTGGGCGCGTTGATCATCACGCGAAACTGGGCGGCACTGCCGTACGTGATGTTGTTCGTGGCCGGATACCTCTACGTGTTCGGTCTCTCCGTTATTCACGCGAAGCGATGACATGAACCTGAACTCGCGATGGATCGTTGCAGGGGCCGGCACCGCCCTGGCGATGCTCTTCGCGGTTCTTTCGCGAATAGAGGGACTCAACGACAAGGTCGGCCTCTTTCTCGCGCTCTACTTCGCCGCGTTCGGTATTTACCTGCTCACCCTGTTTGTGCTGGGCCGCAGTCGGACCGCCGTGCGCGGACGCCGGCTGTTCGTGCTCGTGTTCGCCGTGGCGGCGATCAGCCGGGGTGTCCTGATCCCGGCCCAACCGGTGATGTCCACCGACATCTACCGCTACCTGTGGGAAGGGCGCATGATCACCCACGGCTTCAACCCCTTTTCTTACGCGCCCGACGCCGAAGAACTCGAGTTCCTTCGCGACGAAAACTACGAAGACATCAATCACAAACACCTCGAAACAATTTATCCGCCCGTATCGCAGTCGGTATTCGCACTGGCCGCCGGAATTCGACCCGACGTGCAGACGCAGAAGCTGCTCTTCGTGCTCTTCGATCTGGGTGTGATCCTCCTCATCGGGGCCATGTTGCGGCTCCGTTCGATAGACCCGGCGGCTGTTGTCGTCTACGCCTGGAACCCGCTTGTGATCTTCGAGACGGGACACTCGGGGCACGTCGAGCCCGTCGGGATTTTCTTTCTCCTGTTGGGGCTGTTTCTGGTGGCACGGGGAAAGAACATCGGGGGATTCGCCGCGCTCGGTTTGTCGTTCCTCGCCAAGTATCTCTCCGCCGTATTCGTGCCGTATTTCCTGGCGCGCAGAAAGTACGCCGCCTGGGTCGGCGTCATGGCGGCGGTGGTGGTGGCGGGTTACCTGCCGTTTGCCGGCGCCGGAGCGGGGCTGTTCTCCAGCCTGAAACTCTACAGCGCCGAATGGAACTTCAACGGGCTCGCATACAAGGTGGCGGATTCCGTCCTCAACGATCCCGTGTGGACGCGGCGGCTGCTCACGCTGGCCGTCGGCGGCGTCGTGATCTACCAGGCGTTCCGGCAGAAAGACCCGGTTCGTTTCGGCTTTGTCGCCGTGGCGACGGGCCTTTTGCTCGCACCGACGCTGTACCCGTGGTACGTCGCGTGGATCGTCCCCTTCCTCTGCTTCTACCGCAACCGGGCGTGGATCCTGTTCACGGGGCTGGTGATGGTGTCGTACCGGGTGTGGGCCATCGACGCGGCCGGGGGAGAGTGGGCGCTCCCGTGGCGGATCTACGCGGTCGAATATGTCCCGTTCTACGCCCTGCTCCTGTACGACGCTTTCCGCGGCCGTCGAAAGGAGGCGGTGGCGTGAAGACAGTCATCGTGATGCCGGCGTACAACGAGGAACAGTCCGTGGGCGCCGTGCTCGACGAGATACCGCGGGAGTACGCCGACCTTGTGATCGTCGTCGACAACGGGTCGACGGACCGTACGGCCGAGGTCGCCGCGGCGCACGGGGCTCTCACGCTGCGCGAAGACCGGCGCGGGTACGGAGCCGCGTGCCTGAAGGGTATCCTCCACACGGGAGACGACACCGACGTGATCGTCATCCTCGACGCGGACCACTCGGACTATCCGGCAGACCTCCCCGACCTCCTGGCGCCGATTCGCGAAGGACGCGCCGACATGGTGATCGGGTCGCGCACCCTGGGCCGGGCGGAGAAGGGATCTCTCCCGTGGAACCAGCGCTGGGGCAACATGCTGGCCACGTTTCTCATGCGGGTGTTCTACGGATTTCGTTTTACCGACATGGGGCCGTTCCGCGCGATCCGGCGCGACCACCTGCTCTCTTACGGCATGTCCGACCCGACGTTCGGCTGGAACGTCGAGATGCAGGCCAAGGCGCTGATGGCGGGTTCGCGAATCGTGGAGGTGCCGGTGCGCTACCGGACCAGGATCGGCCAGTCAAAGATCACAGGAACTGTAAGGGGAACGGTGCTGGCGGGGACCAAGATTATCACAACGATATTCAGGTATTATCCGGCATGGTTGAGGTCACAAAGAAGGAAATCATGAGAGCTTGTTTCACAGTGTTGATATTGATCGCCGCGCTATATTCTGCCCCGGCCACCGCGGTCGCGGCATTCGACAATGGCGGTTACGCGGCCATTCTGTCGGGATACGTCGACGACGGCGGCCTGGTCGACTATGCGGGTCTCAAGGCGAACGGCGAGCTGCTCGAAGCGTGGACCGCGTCGCTCGACGGGCTCGACCGCGAGGTCTACGAGGGCTGGACGGACAATGAGAAGATCGCCTTCTGGATCAACGTTTACAACGGACTGACATTGAAACTGATCGTCGATCATTATCCGATCCAGTCGTCCCGTTTGCGCTCGCTCGTGTTGCCGAAGAACAGCATCATGCAGATACCTGGACGGTGGAAAAAAGTGTCGTTCGGCGTGATGGGCGAACCGATGACGCTGGACGAGATCGAACACGCGGTGCTGCGGGGGAAGTTCGCCGAGCCGCGGATCCACGTGGCGCTCGTGTGCGCGGCGCTCTCGTGTCCGGAACTGCGGAGCGAGCCGTACGAGGCGGACGTGCTGGACGACCAGCTGGACGACCAGGCACGCGAGTTTCTGTCGAACGAGACCAAGTTCCGGATCAACCGGGACAAAGACGTGGTGTACCTCTCGGCGATCTTCGACTGGTTCGGGGGAGACTTTATCGACGGCTATGGAACGGGCGACCCGCCGGGCCGGCGCGGCGAAGAGAAGCAGGCGGTGCTGAACTTCGTGATGCGCTACGTCGACGACGCGGACGCGGAATACCTGCGGACGGGCGACTTCAAGATCAAGTTCCTCGACTACGACTGGACTCTCAACGAACAACCTCACGTCGCCTCTGAGTAGGCCGTCGCGGGTCGTCAACCCGGAGGGCCGACTGACGAGGGGTTCCCGGGCCGGCTCGGAAGCCCTCCTGACTTGACGGCCGCACAACGGCGCGGGGGCGCTCCGGCTCAGACAGGTGCTCGCCACGCCGCCCTTAAACGTTGATATCAGGGCGGCGCGCTGCGCAACTCGCCGTCGACCCCCGCGCTCTGGCCCTTTAGGGCGCCTGGGCGCGCGGCCTCCGGCAGTCCTGAGTCCCGACCGACGAGGGCGCCGTCCGAAAGCCGTTTACACGACACCCGTGCCCATCTACACTGTCTGCTCGATTGTCTGCCCCTTCACCCTGGTCCCGGAGGGATACCATGAAACAGATAATACTGCTGGCGGCCGTTCTGGCGGCGATGTCTCTTGCCGCCGGGTGCGACGACGACTCCGTCGCGCCGGCCAATCACATCTACCAGCTCGTCGCCGCCTATCCGAACCTCACGTTCGTCCAGCCCGTCGACTGCCAGAATGCCGGCGACGGCAGCGACAGGGTGTTCGTCGTCGAGCGGCGCGGCACCGTGAAAGTCTTCGCGAACGAGGAGACCGTCGCGGCGGCGAAGACTTTTCTCGACATATCCGGTAACGTCCATAACGCCGGCCTCGAGCAGGGACTCCTCGGGCTCGCATTCCATCCCGACTACGCGGCCAACGGGCGCTTCTTTGTGTACTATACCGTCGCGGGCGGGGACAACCGGCTCTCGCGCTTCGAGGTGAGCGCCACCAACCCCGATTCCACCGACCAGTCGACCGAGACCGTGCTCATGACGTTTACCAAGACCGCCAGCAACCACAACGGCGGGCAGCTCGCTTTTGGTCCCGACGGATTCCTGTACGTGGCCGTCGGCGACGGCGGTGGCGCCGGCGACCCCGACGACAACGCCCAGGACCTCACCACCGTGTTCGGCACGATCCTCCGCCTCGACGTCGACTCCAACTCGCAGGGGAACTACGGGATTCCCGACACCAACCCTTTTGCGTTAAATATCAAAGGATACCGGCCCGAGATCTACGCGTACGGGCTGCGCAATCCGTGGCGGTTCAGCTTCGATCCCGTCACCGGCCGGCTCTACGCGGGCGACGTCGGTCAGGGGAAGTGGGAGGAAATCGATATCATCGACATCGGCGGCAACTACGGGTGGGACTGCTTCGAAGGAGCGCACGAGTACGACGCGGGCGGCGCCGACCCCGGCGCGCCCTCGCCTCTGTGCGACACGCTCAAAACGGCGATCGACCCCATATACGAATACCCCCACGCCGACGGGAACGTGTCCGTGACCGGCGGCCACGTCTACCGCGGTCCGACCGTCACCTCGCTCGAGGGCGTGTATCTGTTCGCCGACTACAACACGGGACTCATCTGGGGGATCGAGTACGACGGGTCGAGCGTTTCGCCCGTCATCGATGTCGCCGACAGCCCGGGGAGGATCTCGGCGTTCGGTGTCGACGAGGCCGGCGAACTCTACATCTGCGATTTCGATGCCGGCGGTGCGGCAACCCGGGTCTACAAACTCAAGCAAACGGCGGAATAGAGCGCGGGCGGCGGCATGGTCGAAAAATCACAAACACCGGGGATGTTTTCGTCGATCGCGCGCCGCTACGACCTGCTCAATCACGTCCTCAGCCTCAATGTCGACCGCGGCTGGCGCCGCGCCCTCGTGGAGATGTCGGGCGTGGGCGCGGGGGGCGAGGTACTGGATGTCGCCACCGGGACCGGCGACGTCGCCATCGAATTTGCGCGCCGTTCGCCGGCGCATCGCATCGTCGGCCTCGACCGGTCCGCCGGAATGCTCGAAGTGGCGAGGGACAAGATCGGGCATCTGCGACTCGAAGGGCGTATCGAAGTCATCGAGGGGGACGCGCTCGACCTGCCCTTCGGCGACGGATCGTTCGACGCTGTGACCATCGCGTTCGGGCTGAGAAACCTCCCCGACTACGCGGCCGGAGTCCGCGAGATGGCGCGCGTGCTCAAGCCGGGCGGCCGGCTCCTCGTGCTCGAATTCTTTCCCCCCACCAGCGGCGCTTTCCTCCAGCTCTACCGCCTCTACCTCAAGACCGTCCTCCCCGTGGTCGGCCGGGCCCTGTCCGGCTCGAAGGAGGCGTACGACTACCTGTCGTCTTCGATCCAGGGGTTCGCCTCGCACGATGAAGTCCGGCGTTTCTTCACCGACGCCGGTCTCCCGGATGTCCGGCGCAAAAAACTCACTGGCGGGGTCTCGTTCATCTACCGCGGCATCAAGGAGTGACGCCGCAGCGCCGGTTGAGCCGGTGCGCGGGTGGCACGTTTCGTGCAATTTACGCAAACTTTACTTGTGAAACCCGTTGAAATTGTGTAGTTTTCTGCGGTCGGAACGCTTCCGGCGGCCAGATTCATTCCAGAGGGATACCCCATGACATCACCCGCAACCCAGAAGTCCAGAGTGCTCTTCATCTGTATCGGCAACATGTGCCGTTCACCCATGGCCGAAGGGTTCGCCCGCGAAATGGGCGGCGACGTGGTCGAGGTGTGGAGCGCGGGGCTGCACCCGACGGGAGTCGTCAGCGAGGACGCGATCCTCATGATGGAAGAGCACGGCGTCGACATATCCCATCAGCGTTCCAACGGTCTCGACGAAGTGCCGCTCAATGAAATGGACATGGTGGTGTCGATGACCGGTATCCCGGCCGTCGAGTTGTTTCCCGCCGAATTCCCGGCAAGACTGATCGACTGGGACGTCGACGACCCGATCGGCCGCCCCCTGTCGGTGTTCCGCCGGATCGGCAACGAAATCGAGGAAAAGGTCAAGGACCTCCTGGAAGAAATCCGGAAGGCCAATTTCTCGACCCGGACCTGAGCCGGCGAGGCAGACGCCCGTTCCCGAACGAGGCCGCCTTCGAGATGGAGGCGGCTTTTTTTTAAGCCCCCCCGGGACGCCCCGGGTGCAGGTTGACCGCATCCGCGGATGTGGTAGGGTGGGGGAGGCTTGCAACAGAATTTACGGAGGACATAACCAGTGCAATCGTTGGACGCTATTTTCAAACCGAAATCAATCGCCATTATCGGCGCCACCACCCGCCGGGGCAGTATCGGCAGGGAGATCATCCGCAACCTGTTCAACTTCGAATTCAACGGAACGATATTCCCGGTCAATCCCCGGTACCAGTACATACACAGCACCAAGTGTTATCCCACTGTGCTGAGTATCCCCGACCCTGTTGATCTCGCCGTCATCGTCGTGCCCAAGGAACACGTACTGGTGGCAGCGGAAGATTGCGGCCGCAAGGGAATCAAGGGGATGGTGATTATCAGCGCCGGGTTCAAGGAAGTCGGTGGCGAGGGGATCGTGCGCGAACGCGAGCTCGTCGAGATCGCCGACAAGTACGGCATGCGCATCATCGGTCCCAACTGCATGGGCGTAATTGCGGCCACGCCGGAAGTGCACATGAACGCCACCTTTTCTCCGAGCATCCCCAAGCAGGGCAATCTCGCCTTCATGACCCAGAGCGGCGCGTTGGGGGTGGCGATCATCCTGGCGGCTAACAAGCTCAATCTCGGGTTTTCCTACTTTGCCAGCGTCGGCAACAAGGCCGACGTGTCGGCCGTCGACCTGCTCGAATACTGGGAGAACGACGAGCACACCGGCGTCATCGGCCTCTACCTCGAGTCGTTCGACGACCCCATGCGGTTCACGGAGCTGTCAAAGCGGATCTCGAAGAAAAAGCCGATCGTCACGGTGAAGTCCGGCACTTCGGCGGCCGGAGCCCGCGCGGCGAGTTCGCACACCGGATCCCTGGCGGGACTCGAGGTGGCCGCCGCCGCCCTGCTGCGCCAGTGCGGTGTGATCCGCGTGTCTTCCATCGAAAACCTCATTAATGTAGTGGCGGCGTTCGGACGCTCTCCGCTCCCAAGGGGCGACAGGGTCGCCATCGTGACCAACGCCGGCGGCCCCGCGATCATGGCGGCCGACAGCGTCGAGTCGCACGGGCTCAGAATCGCCGATCTGAGCGAAGAAACAGAAGCGCGGCTGGCGGCGCTGCTCCCCGCCGAAGCGAGCGTACACAATCCCGTCGACATGATTTCCGGCGCGGGTTCGAGGGAATACGCGGAATGCCTGGAAATCGTACTCTCGGACCCCGGCGTCGACATCGCCATCCCGATCTTCGTACCGCCATTGATGATCGAACCCCTCGACGTCGTTCGGAAAATCACCGAGGTGAGCCGCAACCACGACAAGCCGGTCCTCGCCGTGGTCATGGCGGAAGAGTCGTACTACGACGTTATCCCCGACAAGGTGGCGGACGTGGTGCCGTACTACCGGTTTCCCGAAGCGGCGGCGGAGGTCGCCGCGGCGATGGTCCGGTATTGCAAATGGCGGACGATTCCGGCCGGAACTGTCCGGACGTTCAAGGTCAAAAAGAAAGCCGCTCTCGACGTGCTGGAAAAAAAGCACAAGGACGGCGGCGGCTATCTCGCTCCCGACGAAGTTCACACCGTGTTGAGCGCGTACGGTTTTCCCGTCTGCGGGCAAACGGTGGTCCCGCTTGGCGGCGACCTGGCGTCGGTGGCGAAAAAAGTGGGGTATCCGCTGGTGTTGAAGGTCGACGGGGAAGCGATCGTGCACAAGTCGGACATCGGCGGCGTCGAAGTCGGCATCGAGGACGAGGACGACCTGGTCGAGGCGCGCCAGCGCATCGAGGCCAACGTCGGCTCGTCGGGCATGTTCCAGCAGGTCGAGGGATTTGTCGTACAGGAAATGGCCCTCCCGGGCAAGGAAGTGATCCTCGGGGTCACCCAGGACCCGAAGTTCGGCCCGCTGTTGATGTTCGGTATGGGCGGCAAGTACGTGGAGATCGTGCGCGATATTGTTTTTCGCGTACTGCCGGTGACAGACGTCGACGCGCAGGAGATGGTCCACGAGATCAAGTCGTTCCCGCTGCTCGAG
>CBDVDJ010000021.1:0-13390 GCA_965372695.1 uncultured bacterium | reverse complement strand
AAGTCGGTGAGTTGTGCGTTATCAACACTCGCCAGCAACAATCTCGGAGGCACAATCAACTTGTTATTACGTCTTTAGTTAGGAGTGCGGGGTCGCATATTCCTGCAGCTTCCGATCTAATCTCACATTTTTCTTCGTCCCCCCCTTGACAACTCACCGAACCTATATTAGTATATTAGTTGACTGATATAGTTACCCGACAAGCGAGGGATTTCATGCTGATCGACATCGACGTACACGGAGGGATTCCGATCTACCGCCAGGTGATCGAGCAGGTCCGCCGGCTCATTCTCACCGGCCAGATGGCCGAGGGCGAGCAGTTAGAGTCGGTGGCCAACCTCTCGTCGCGCGTCAAGGTCAACCCCATGACGATCAGCAAGGCGTACGGATTCCTCGTGCAGGATGGCCTCGTGGAACGCCGCCGCGGCGTGGGCCTCTTCGTCGCCACACTTCCCGACGACACCGAGAAAGACAAGAAGACGACGGTGCTGGCCGAAGCGCTCCGCAAGGCCGCTTCCCTGGCCGTCCAGATGGAAGTGAGCGAGCAGGAAGCAAGGAAGCTGCTCGCCGAACAATTTTCCGAAATCAAATCGCAGAAAGAGAGGAAGCCGGAATGAACGCGCACCCCTTGATACAAATCGACAAGCTCACCAAACGGTTCGACCAAGTAAGAGCGCTCGACGAAGTGAGTCTCGAGTTCGGCCCGGGCCGGATCGTCGGCCTGCTGGGCGCCAACGGGAGCGGCAAGAGCACCCTGCTCCGCCACATGGTCGGGCTCTACCTGCCCGACCGTGGAGACTGCCGCACGTTCGGCATCGACGCGGGCGTCCTCTCTCCCGCCGAACTGAGCCGCGTCGGGTACGTCCACCAGGAGGGCACACTGATCGACTGGATGACGGCGGGACAGCTGGTCCGTTACGTCGCCGCCTACTACCCCACCTGGAACAACGAAATCGAAAACGAGTTCGTCGAACGCTTCCGGCTGCGGATGGACCAGCGCATCGGCACCATGTCCCCCGGTCAGCGTCAGAAACTCGCGATCCTCCTCGCCATCGGCTTCGAGCCCGAGCTCTTGATCCTCGATGAGCCGGCCGCCGCGCTCGACCCGATCGCCCGGCACCAGTTTCTCGAACTCCTCCTCGAGATCATCCAGCACGAAGGGCGGACGATTCTCATCTCGTCGCACATCCTCAGCGACGTCGAAAAAGTCATCGACCACGTGCTTATTCTCGACGAGGGCAGACTGCTCCGCGACTGCACTTTCGACGCACTGCGCGAGGAGTTCGTCCGCGTGCGGATCACCTCGCTCAACGGACCGTTCCCGCAACCCATCGACATCCGCGGCATGGTCCACTGCGACCAGAACGACCGCCAGGCGATCGTGACTATGAAGAGCGCCTACCGCGGCGAACTCGACACCGCCGTCGAGGCCCTCCGCTGCGAGTCCGAAGTGCTGCCGATCTCGTTCGAGGACACGTACGCGCTCGTCGTCCACGGCAAACCGGTCAGGGAGGTGTGACATGACGTCCGCCCGAGCCACCATAATGACACTCGTCCAGTGCCGGCCCCTCTGGCTCTGGCACATCTGGGGTGTGATCATCTGTCTCACCGCCATCCTGGCACCGATGGCGTCCGAGGCCGCCCGCGGGGGCGCCATCTTCACCATCCTGGTCGTCCCGCTGTGGACCAGCGTGATCACCACATCGCTCGCCAGGGACTTTCTCGCCCGGCCCTTCTCGTTCGGACTTCCCCGGCACGAAAAGACCTGGCGGCGGACCCTGTTCCTCATCGGGCTCGTCGTTGCCGGCGTGTGCGCGTTCGTCATTTTGATCACTGGGGCCGGGTCGCCCGAGACCATGATGATGCGGGCGTGGCAGACGCTTTTCTTGTGCATGGCGATGTACGCGACCGGCGCACTCGTCGTGATGTCGGCGCCCAACACCGATTCCTTCCGGCGGTCGTCACTTTGATTCTCGTCATCGGCCTGAGCGACGTCATCGGCCTGCGCGACGGCATCGCCCTGCAGTTCCGATCGAGCATCGAGCGGGTGATGCTGGCGAGCCCGCTCGTCACTACCATCGTCTGCGCCGCCATCGTGGCCATCGCGTGGCGGCGGCTCGGGTCGCGAGCGCTGGCGAGGAAACTCTGCAGTGAGCCGTTTCTCCCCTTCCACAGCAGCTTCAGCGGAGAGAGGCAAAGGAGTTATATCGCCGCGCGCAAGATGCGCCGGATGCGCCGGTCGAACACCACCATTGTCGAATCGCTCGAACGGTTCTTCCTCGCCCGCATGCGCAGACTTGGAAATCACCCGACGCTGCGGGCACTCTACGGCACGCTGTACGTCCAGATGGGAGCCGCGGCGCCGGCGAGGCTCTCCCACTTCTTCGCACTCGGCATCCTGATGACCGCCCTGTCCATTGTACCGGGCTTTTACAGCGCGGACCGGGCCGGCGGCGAGGTCTCGGGAGCCAATCTCGTGATGTTCCTGTTGTGCGTGTTCAACGCCGAGTACCGCGTCAACCCGTACTCCACCCTGATGCTCAACATCGGCCGGAGAGACCGGTTCCGGAGCGTGTTGTTCTCGGCGCTGTCCCAGTGGCTGTTCGTCGCCGCCGCGGCAGCCGCGCTGACCGCCGTATCGATCGTTGCCGGCCACTACATCGACGAGGTGACCTTGTTCGGGCACACGTATACCTACAACCCGATCAGCCCCGGGGCATTCCTCGTCTTTGCGCCCATGCTGCCGTTCCTTTTTCTCAGCCAGATGATAATCCCGAAGCAACACATCATCGTGTTGATATTCATCGCCAGCACCGCAACGGTCGGCTTTATGGCGATCGGATACAGACTCCTCGACGCTTCGTGGCTGTCGCTGCTCCTGATGCAGGCCGTCTGCTGGCTGCCATTCGTGCTGGTTGCCCGCTACCACTGCTATTCGCTGGACCTCAAACTGACCGTGAAGTGAGCGTCGCGAAACCTGTGAATAACGCGGCACGTAGAGAGTAGTTGAGAAAAAGCAGGCCCCCGAGAGAGACTTCTGAAACTGGGTCATATATCCCGTCACTGCTGCGAAGCGTCCCGCGCTATCAAGCGGCCGACGCGGGATGACGGAGTATATGACCCACATTGACACTCGCTCGCGATACGATCTCAGCTGAAAAACGGCTAAGCCTGCTGCGCCGGCCACGCTTGCCGGTACCGGCTCAATGTATTATCATCATTATATAGTGTCCGACCCACCTCTCTCGTTAAGATCCGTTGTCCCGTTCTCCGCTCCCGGCGCCCCGTGGAGATTACTCGTGTCAAAATTTCATATCTTGTTTCGTAACAAAATGTTATGGATCCGCTCCCTGTGCGCGTGCACGATCGTGTTCGTATTTGCCGCCTGCGACGACAATCCGGAGATACCCCCCGTTCTCGCCAAATCGTGGAGGACCCAGTCCATCGGCACCGACCTGTTCGACGTCCACATGTTCGCCGCCGATGACGGCGTCGCCGTCGGGCGCGAAGGCACAGTCTACCGGGTGAAAGACGGACAACTCAGCGCCTCGATCAATCTGACCGATACCGAAGAGGATCTTGTCGCCGTCTGGGGGACGACGGCGAACGACTTCTATGTCGTCGCCTACACCGGCGAGGTTTATCACTATCACGATGGGCAGTGGTCCAAGCTCGACACGGGACACCCGGCAATCCTCCGTGACATATGGGGCGACGGCACAGGGACGTTGTTCACCGTCGGAGACGACGGGGTCATCCTGAGATTCGACGGCGCCGAATGGCACCTCGAGCCCGCCGGCACAAACGAAGACCTGGCGAAGGTCCGTTGCGCCCCGGGTGGTGATACCTTCGTGGCCGGCGGTGGCGGAACAGTACTGCGCCGGGACGGCGGATCCTGGACCGACCTCCAGTTCTCCATTACTGCCAACGTCACCGCACTGTGGGCGTTTGCAGACGACGATGTCTACGCAGTGTCCGTCGGCGTGCTGGCCGTTTACGACGGCACCAGATGGACTCTCCTGCCGACCCCGCTCGTCCAGGGTATCGAAGAGATTAGCGGCACGCCCGACGGCGACCTGTTCATGGTAAAGAGTGCCAGAGCCGCCTGGCTCGTCGATGGCGTCTGGAGTCACAGCGACATCTCCGATCCGTCGAGGTCACTCCAGTCCGTCAGCGGCACTTCTATCGCATCGATGATTACCGTGGGGAAATACGCTACCGTCGCCGCGTTCGACGGCGCGGAGTGGACGACCGGTGAAAAAGGATCCGCCATTGAAGACATCGGCAACCTGCATGGTACTCGCGGCGAAGTGTGGGCCGCCGGCTGGGGCTCCCGTCCCGGCCACTTCGACGGCGCCTCGTGGCAGTGGGAAGACCCGCCGTTCAACGAAGCGCAGGACGCGCTGTTCTCCGCCTGGGTCGACCCATCGGGCACCGTCTGGGCCGGCGGCCAGAAGTTCACCCCGAGAGACGGGACCGGCGTGATCGCGCGTCTCGACGGCGGCACGTGGACGACGGTATTCACTACGCAAAGCCCCGTTCGCGACATCTGGGGAACGGCGGCGAATGAGATTCACGTCGTCGGCGACGGCGGTCTCGTCGTGTATTTCGATGGGACCAGCTGGACCGAGTTCATCGCCGACGAGGGCCGGATCGACCTCAAGGCCATATGGGGATGCATCAGCGGAAGCCCCGGAGCAACCATCCACGAATACCACGCGGTGGGCGTCGGCGGGAGCGGGTTGGTCTACATCAGCGGCGGTTCCGCCAGCCGCATGAATTCGAACGTCGGCCAGCGGCGCAACGACATCTTCGGGCTGTCGAGCGCGGAAATCTATACCGCCGGAGCGGGAGGCACCGTTCAAAAAGGCCGCGGCAGCGCCTGGGATCAGATGTGGATACCCGATTCGATCGATCTATACGGAGTGTGGGCCTCGGCGTCGGATGATATATACGTCGTCGGCGAGGCCGGGGCGATCTACCACTGGGACGGCGACGAGTGGGCTAGAATGGAGAGCCGTACCCGAACAGCGCTCAGCAGTGTTTTTGGATTTCCCGACGGCCGAGTGTTCGCCGCCGGCGTCAACGGAACCGTGCTCGTGCTGGATTAGCCAGAATAGTGGTGTATGCGGGTTGATCTCAGAATCGTCCCAGCTTGATCGACCAGGAAGCCCATCCGAAGGGATGCCGCACTCCCCGGGGCCCGTAGAGCGCGGCGCGGCGAACATCGGCCAGCCCTTTCACGCCGGGCATTCCCCCGGACTCCCAGGTCTTGACATAAGACGTCATCAGTTGGCGGGCGTAGTCGTCGGCTACCGCCCAGAACGTCTGAACGACGGCGCCGGCACCGGCATCGAGAAAGACATCGCCGAGGCTCGGAGCGGCGGCACGGGAAGCGAGGTAAGGCGCTCCGCTCGAGCATCCCGACAGCACGACGATCTCGCATGCATCCAGCGGCTGGCTGCGGATATCGGAAATGTCCAGATATGCGGCGTCCGGACCAGACCGTTCGCCGGGAGTCGACAACGGAACCAGTACGAGATACGGCACTTCCGGATCGTGGAGCACGTGGGCCGCGAGATAAACAAACTTTGCATTCTTCCACCCCTGCATCAGATTGGACTTGGTCGCGGCGGGTCCATGCAAAAACAGCGCATCGGGATTGAGTGCCGCCACCGAGTTTCCTTCCGACAGGGCCTCGGTCAATTCGCCGGCCAGTGGATAGCGGTCGCGCAGGTGTGGCGGGATATTCGCCGTGACCAGAATCACGCCGGGAGAATCGCTTGCTCCGACGGTCCTTTTGCCCGAGTGACGCAGGTAAGCCACATCGTACCGCTCGAGCAGCGGCGTATATTGGTCGTTCGTCCCCACGTTCAGCGCCTCGAACGGGATCTTCGACAGATACCCGTCGCCGGAAATCAGTAATCCCCCCGCCGGGTGTCCGCCGGAGTTCGCCGGCGACGGCACAACCAGTTTTTCCGGCAGCAGTTCACGCGCCAGCGAGTAGAGACCTTCGACCAGGGAATGCGGTATCGGCGCGTCGGTGTCGCCCGGGTCAGCCGACAGCTCCTGCCAGACCCTCGATACCCGGTCACGAAGCCGATCGGGTTGGGCGTCGAGAACTCGAACCTGTATACCCGAACGGTCCACCTCCCAGCGTCGAATCACCTCATCGTCGATCGCGTATAAAAGGTGAATTTTCTCCTCAGACGCAATTCGCGACTGGGTTTCTCCGGCGATCGATGCGAAATGAGCGTAGATACTCGGCGACACTGTCCCGTCCGCGCGCCCCGCCGACCATAACCGGGACGCGGCGCCCGGTTCGTAGCCACCAAGGTGCCGGTAGAGAGAGCGCCAGTAGAGTTCCGCCCCGTAACTCAACGCGGCGTCGTGCACTGTCAGGTCGGCCAGCAGCCATCGAAATTCCGCGCATCCCGAAAGCCACAGGTATCCCTGCGCGCCCTTGTCGAGCATCGCCAGCGACGCTTCAAGGCGTTCGAGCCCGCTCTCCAGGGCCTCGTCGGCAGTCTCGCGATCACCCGACGCGAGATAAACCCGCGCGCGAACCGCCTCTTTCAACGACCACTCACGGCGCAGGCGTTTCTTCCTGTCATCTCCCGACGCCTCGTAAAGCTCTTCAAACTGGTCGAGAAACCTTAACGCCTCATCGTAACGTCCTTCCGACAGCTGGGTCCTCGCCCCGAGAAGCGCGAACTCGGCGGCCAGCCACGGCAGATATTTCTCGCGGGCATCGAACATACCCTCTCGAATCAGCGGAATCGCGTCGTGGGGACGTCCGTTGGATGCCAGCCCCTCTGCCCAATAGAACAGGAATTGCGGATAGCCGATGCGCCCGCGTATCTCGCGTACCGTCGACCGGAGGCTCTTGTACGATTGATCCGCTTTGTCGACGTCACCCGCCTCCATCAACAGCCGTGCCTGGAAAACATCCGCGCCCGTCGTGAGCACACTGAAGATGAATTTGAGGTCCTCGTTCGGTCGTTCGACGGCAGACTCCATGTACTGGCGCTCCAGCACGCGCAAGCGTCGATACAACCTATCGACTATTTCCCAGCAGCCCAGTTCCGCCTGGAACTCCATCGCTGACAAAACGTATCTGATCTCGAAATACCCGCCTTTATACTTACGACACAACTCCTGGGCCTCGTTGAACAGTTCGTGCGCCAGTGACAGTCGCCCTTCTCCCGCGTAATTCCACGCGTAAAAAGACGCTATCCGCGCTGCTTGCTGTGCCAGTTGGTGGCGCTCCGCGATCTCCAGCGCTTCGTCCCAGCAGGCTCTGACCGAGTCAACGTCTCCAGTTGCAATGTAGCGAGATCCAAGGACCCCGAGCAGCTGACAGACCCAGCCATAGCTTTCGGTTTGGCGGGCATCCGATAACGCTTCGCGTAGATACTTCATCTGGTTTGCCTGGTCATCCAGTCCGGCGTAAAGGCTCGAAATCGGATACTTTAACGACGGCCTCAGGAGCGCCATGTCGGGCGCCTCCGTTTGCGGCAGCAGGCGTTGTAACGACTCGAGCTTCTCCACGTTTGTGAGCTCTGGATCGTGATAAATCTCCTGTTGCTCGGCGTGGAGTCTCCGATAGGGGATGCCTCGTTCCGCCGACGCGAGTATCTCGTATTCCCGAAGCAACGACGAGATACCGAATTCTGCGTCGATGACGATCGCGATTTTTTTCATTGCGGGCAGCACGACATCGGCCGCCTCGCGATAGGCATCCGGACTGTCGAGCGGTATCGATTCTTTGAGGAGGACGTACGACTCGCGCAGCATTTCCACGCCGTATTCTCCGGCACAGGCGACAAAATTGCCGCCATCCTGACCCAGGCACCTGACCATTTCATTGGACAATCCCGGCGCCATCCGACGAAGGGCTTCTTCCTCGTCCGGCGAACAACACGGCAGCAGCGAAGCTGCAATCAACAGGCAAGCCATCGCCACGAGGATTCGTCGATCAGGTGCGCGGTATCCGTATTTCATTTTTTCAGGAGAGCGAAAGAATCGCAGGACGCGTGGCCGGACATAAGCACAAATTTACAAACAAATTTTACAAGCACTCGTCCTTTCTGGCAATTACAAATACGGCGAGAGCGGGCGACGAAAAATAGTGTCAATTATTCTTCTCCGGGTTGTAGTCCGCGCTTTCCGCCTGTATACTAATTATGTTCACTTCTCGTATCGACAGATACTGATCCAGACCATCGTCGTTTCCACAACGCCTGCCAAATCCGGATAATGACACAAGAACAGGAACACCTCCGGAAACCGGTCACTCCCCGAGACAGCGGACTTGCTGAAGATCGCCGTCTTGTCGAGGACATCGAACGCGGCTCGGAAGCTTCCTGGCGCGAGTTTCTCGACCGGTATACCGGGCTGATTTACGGAGTTCTTCGGAGGCATCTGATCTCCGAGGACGAAGACGAGATCAGAAACGTTTATGTAGATATTCTCAAATCACTTCACGACGGCGAGTTATTCAAGTACCAAAACCGCTCCCGCCTGACGACGTGGCTCACGGTGCTCGCGCGGGCAAAAGCCTTCGACTACCGCCGCAAGGTGCGGGGCCGGAACCGGTTACCCGGCGAGGTCGAGAGATTGACCAAACTCGACCGGCAGGTTCTTCAGCTCTATTTCGTGGAAAAGCTCGGCCTGGAGATCGTGGCGCACACATTGCACTGGAAAGGTTACCGTGTCGGTACGCGGGATATCGTCTCCGCCATCGAGCGTATCGAGGAGCGGCTCGATCGACGGTTTCTCAAGCGGCTGGACGACGAAGCGGTGGCAAGGGTGAGCGGCGCCGCCTCCGTCAAGGTCCTGCGGTTTCTCGCGCACTTGCGTGCGCAGCAGCAGCGCGACATGGTACGCGACGCGCCCGATCAGGCCCTCCTCGAGGAGGAAGCGCGCAAAGACGCCGATCAGGTCCGCAAGTTGATTGCCGGTCTCCGTCCCGAGGAAAAGAAAGTCGTCAAACTGCGGTTCGAAAAGAAGCTTTCGGCCCGGGCGATCGCCGAGAAACTGGGCATCGAGAACCCGCGGCGGGTCTATACGATACTGGATCGTATTCTGGCAAAATTCAGGGCGACGCTTTGATTTGCCGAAAAATATGTTAAAATTGTCACGTAAATTTGACAGTAATTCCGGCTGTTCTCTACATATAGACATGAAAAGAAGGAACAACGCATCGACACTGCCAATCATATAACTGTAGAGCAGATAGCACTCTACCTCGAGTCAGCGCTGACAGGCGACGAACGGGCGGTGGTTTCAACCCATCTGCAGGAGTGCGATCGCTGCCAGGAGATCATGATCGACGCGGCGCGACTGAGTGGCCTGTGGACGGCGGATCCCGACGCCTTCCCGGCTCCCGGCCGGTTGCCGGCCGAAGGTGGCAAATCGCGGGCGCCTGGCCGCCGTTGGTGGTCGGGGTGGCCGGTGACGGTCGATAAAAAGCACTGGCGAACCGCCGTCGCAACGGCCGCCGTGACGCTCGTCGCCACGATCGCCTTCCAGCACTTCTACCCTTTCACCGCGCGTGAAGCGGGTGTGGCGGAGAGCGTCGTCCGGCCGCTCCAGGGCGCGTTGGAAGCGGCATCGAGTATCGGGCTCACCGTAATACCCGGCGGTGAAACGGGACTCGCCCGGCGGACGTCCCGTTATCGCTCCGGATTCGGCGAGTCACGCGGCGTCCTGAATCAATCGATCGACAAGCTCGAAGAGAACCTCGAGAGCGACCCCTCGAACCGGGAAGTGTCGTATTGGCTGGCGGCCGCGTACATTGCGACCGGACAAACAGACCTCGCGAGGGATTTTGTACGCGAAGCCCGGTTGCGATTCGCCCACGATACCGACATCGCCACACTGTACGCACTGGTGCTCTACCACGACGGCAAACTCGAAGAAGCGGAACGCGAACTACGCCGCGCACTGACTATCGAACCCGATGACGCCGTCGCGACACTGAACCTGGGAATCGTACTGCTGGAGTCGGATCGAATCCCCGAAGCGACCGACCTTCTGCAGCGCTTGGCCGATAATCACACCGAAGAACCTATTGGCGAACGCGCCCGCTCGATCCTGGCATCACAATCCCGCGACTGATTTTTCCACATCTTTCTTCAAACCAGTTTCGTAATTCCTTCGCTGTAGTCCGGCTCATTACCAGTACAAGATCCGGCGACAGACCACACCGTACCGGATCATTTCCGAACGATTGTTGGAGTATCGAGAAGGAGAGTGATTTTAATGAGTCGACCTTTGCACAGGTATGTCGCGGCACTCATCTGGTGCGTGATCGCGTTGTCGATCCTGGCGCCACAGATTTCCCGCGCCGACTGGTCCCAGGAGTACCCTATCAGCAAGATCTACGGTGACGTCACCTGCGTCGCCAGGTATAACGGCGACGTGATTGTCGGCGGGTTCTTTACGTTCATCAACGGCAAGGACCTCGCGAGTATCGCACGGTGGGACGGCAGCAGCTGGACCTCGATGGGGGCCGGGTTTACCTACCAGGGCGGAACGGCCTGGATCAGAGACCTCATCGTATACGACGGCAAGCTGATTGCCGCCGGTACGTTCGATCTCATCGACGGCATCCCGACGAGCGGTATCGCGATGTGGGACGGCATCGAGTGGAAAGACATGGAAGGCGGCATCGGCCCGTCATTTTCCGGCGGCCATCCGGCCGTTTCAGCCTTGATGATTTACGCCGGCGACCTCGTCGCCGGCGGGAACTGCCTCAATCTCGGCGGTGCCCTTACAAATAACGGCGGACGGTGGGACGGCGCGCCATGGAACAAGTACGGGTCCGGCACGCCGCAGATCGTCCACTGCCTGACGGAATTCCAGGGCGGTCTCTACGCCGGCGGTGCCATCACCAACCCCGATCCCATTCTCGGAAACGCGGTATGGAGATGGACCGGGTCCGGCTGGAGTGCAATAACGCTCGATGGCGTTGGCATCGGCGTATTCGCCCTGGCCGAATACAACGGCTCTCTCATCGCGGGCGGCGTCGCGTTCTACGTCGGTGCCGAGCTCGCCATCAAGATCGGAAACCAGTGGTACGAGTACGCGGATGGCATCGCATACAACTCCTCGGTTTACGACCTCGACGTCATCGACGGTGATCTGGTCGTCGCCGGTGAATTCGCCTATGTAGGCAACGACCCCACAAATGTCGCCCTGAGCATCGCACGCTGGGACGGCGTCAACTGGCACGACCTCGACTATGGGTTGCACAGATATAACAATTGGGAACGCGTGTACCAGGTCGTACCCGACAGTGACAGCTTCTTCGCGGCCGGCGTGTTCAGCTTCGCAGGCAACAATCCTGCGACAACAATACCCTCGCTGGCTACATGGACGGACATTTCGATCAAGCCGAAACCGGTGACCGCCCAGCAGATTCCCGATTTCTTCGGCGGATACGGGGCGACCTGGATATTCACGTGGAAGACCAACCACGACAGCGACCCCCTGCTTGACGAAGTGATCGTTCGGGACTACGCCCATACGTCTCCGTCCTGCATGATCGGACAGCAGACGTTCCATCACAACGGATCGAGCGTCATCGCGAAAGTCACGCTGCAGACCGACGGATGGTATCTGCACGAGATGACGGTGGATCGCAGGGAGTGTGCGCCCGGATGTGACTATCTGTTCGACGTTTCGAGTACCGCGTGGGGTTACACCGCGTCCGTAACGGACAAGGTGTGGAACACCGGCTACTGCATCTCGAATCCGAAATTCTCCCCGGAGAACGACGGCGCAACGACTGTGTCGCGCACCAACCTCGAGCAGAACCACCCCAATCCGTTCAACCCATCCACGGTGATCGGCTACTCAATCGCCGACGGCGCCAATGTCACACTGGCAGTGTATGATGTGAGTGGAAAGCTCGTGCGGACTCTCGTGAACGAGCACCAGGGTCAGAACCACTACCAGGTGACGTGGGATGGCAGAAACAACGCGGGCATGGCGGTAGCATCGGGAGCGTATTTCTATCGTCTCGAGACCCCGACGTACAGCGAGACCAAAAAGCTGCTGCTGTTGAAGTAGGGATATTCCTGATCGCCAGTCGCAAACCCTTCCCCTTCGCGACCGGCAGCATCAAACAACAGGAGCACACCCGGAGCCCGGCGGGCCAACTGGTCCGCCGGGCTCTTTGCTGATGATAACGACCCGCCGTTGCTTTCCGCACCGCCGGTCTTTGTGACTGGCGGCGGTCCGGAAACAAAGTCCGGACGCCGTCTCAACCAATTCTCAGTTCCCGCTTCGCCTTCTTGAGGAAGGATTCCGACTCTTCGATGCGGCGGCGAAGCGTACGCGCCTCTTCCTTCCGTTTCGTTCCCGAAATCGCGCTCTGCAGCGCCTCGACCGCTGCGTTGAGCATCTTTGCCGCGGATTGATACTGGCTATCCTTGAGTTCCAAAGTCGCTCGACCTCCCATCGTCTCCACGAAGACGGAGACTCAAAATAACAAGTCAACTTGTATATCTATGCCCACTTACACCACCCCACGACCGCCACAGGCCGGCCATCGTCCCGGATGATACCAGATAACACGAATTACTTACTATAATGAAGAACACGGTCTCCGACCCGAGAGTCCGCTTGCCGGATCGACGTCATTCGATCATTTGTTTCGGAACTTCTCCATCACCGCCCACAGGATCTTCACATCATTCGGCCAATCTGAACCTTGCGCTGGCGGGCCCACTGCTTCATGAGACGGGTCTGCAGGGGCGACAATTCTTCGTTACAATTCGCCCTGGCCGGAATGAGCGTCTTGCGGGCGACATCGACCTCGAACGTCGCCAGGGGATAATCGCTCCGTTCGGGGTCGGTGATCCGCAGCGAATATATGGCCACTGTGCCGCTGGCGCACCGCGGATGATACGAGGCCACGCAGTTCTTCATTTCCCGTCCCTCGCAGTGAAGATCGGACACGCTGGTCAGCTCGGTAACTTTGTATATGACCTGTTCGTCCCCCTCACTGACGCGAATTTCGAGCCCGGGGATCCCGCAGGAATTCCACGTCCGCTGTACGCTACGAAAGAACTCGGATCGACCGAGCTCATGGTGCCAGCGCTCGACGTCGCGTAGCAGCGCGGGCATGGACCGTCGTTTCATGCTGAACGCGGGTTGCACGGGCCCGCGCTCCACACGGCGTCCGTCGGCGATAATGTACTCCTGGTCTACGAACTTGCGGTCCTGGATGAAGTCGACGACGGGGCCATAGTGCTGTTTGGAAAGACCCGGATGCGCGACGAATGGCGCAATGAACCGCCGTTCGCGGTAGCCGCGGTTCCGGCGCGTTCGCAACTGGTCCGATCGCTTGCGGCTGGCAACATTGACTCCGGCCTCTCGG
>CBDVDJ010000020.1:0-13821 GCA_965372695.1 uncultured bacterium | reverse complement strand
ACCCTGGCGTGAAAAGCTGAGCAGAAACTCTCCGTCGGGACCGTATTTCTTGACACAGAACATCTTGTAATCGAGAACGTAGACGTACCCTTCGCCGTCCACACAGATCGCCGCGGGGCCGAACAGGACCCCCTCGTCGTCGTCGGACTCGCTGCCGAATACGAGGTCCTCGGCGAATTCCACCGAACCCGTCGAGTACAGGTTCTGCGTCGACTGTGCGCCGGCGGTGACTGCGTGGAAGGAGAAGGCAACGAGACAGCACGCGAGCAAACTGCGAATTTTCAATTTCGACCATCACTTTCTATCAGGGAACGGAGTTCATCCAGGCGGGCCTCGACGTCGGGGGGGATATTCACGCCGGATGAACCCGTGTATCCGGACACCGTGTACTCTTCGAGAAAATTGAACGCCATGCGCCCGTAAACGGACTGCGGCGACGTACGGATCGCTTTTTCCAGCAGGGCTTCGGTCTGCGATTGCCAGTAAGACGGCGACACGTGTGATTCCGCCACCCCGAGCAGATAGCACGCCTCGGCGAGTCGGCGGTCATCCGCCGGCCCGGTTTCGAGATATCGGTGGAGACAGCCGCTCGCCGCCATGAACTCCACCGTGCCCTGCGGATCATTGGGAAACGCCGTCTGGTACTGTGCGTCCCGGATCAACTCCCTCCCGCATCCCAGGGGATCGCGCCGGGCCTGTTCGCGTTTTTTCGCGACTTTCCTGATGTCCCCGCTCCAGCCTTCGAGCCGGGCGTCGAGGTACGGCGGGACGTCAGACCGCAGCCGGAATCGCTCGAACGTTGCGATGGCGCGCTCGCAATCTTCCTCCACGCGGAGACAAACGCGCAGGTAGTCCTCGAATGCCCCCGACGCGGCGATTTTCGATGCCGTCAGCGCCGGAGAAGCAAACAACAACTCGTACGTATCGAGCGCGTCGTCGAACTGGCGCATCGCCACTTGTACACGCGCACGATTCTCTTTGGTCAACTTTTCGACGGGAGTTCCTTCCAGAAAACGCCCCCCGATCTGGAACGTCCGATCCGACGGCATACGCGAGTGACAGGCGAAACAGTTGTCGATCAGCTGGTCGATGAGGAACCGGGTTCCTTCGAACTGCCCCTGACGAAATCTCATTACCGCCTCGTTGGCATCGCGAATGAGAGACCTCTGGAAGAATTCCGAGCTCGGGTCCGCATCCCGGCCGTGGTCGTCGAGTTGTTCTGCGTTGGCCGCCAGTGCATAGAGAGAAGTGAGTATCTCGTCGCGGTGGGACGGGTCTTCGAAGACGTTCTCCTCGAGGCTCAGCCGGAAAACCAGGGCGAGGTCACGAAACAACTGCTGCATGGTCACCTGGGTCCCGGTGACGGGCCGGTCGTCGGAACATCGCGCCGGGTCCATGGGCACCAGAGTCAGCGCCAGGGTGACCGAAAAAACGGTGACGAAGAAGCGGGCTATATTCAATGCGATCCCTCCGCGGAGTTCGTTTTGTGGCGGTTGAGACCGGTTTCAACACGAGGTTAATTCACGGCATCCGATATGTGAAGGGGTAATTAAGAAGGCGGGAGGCGGGGGTTCGCCATTGACAAAACACCCTGCAGGACGCAAACTTACATATGTACCCCGTTCAACCCCCTGAGCGCGCATAATCCCGCCTGCGCGGGCGAAGAGGTAACCACCATGAGAATCGCTCTAGGGTTGCTGCAAATCCTTCTTATTGTTGCAGTTGCAACGCCTTCTCACGCACTCAAGCGTTACAAGAAGCCACCGCTTCTCGGCAGAACGGTCATCAGCGGCTGGATGGGCGCGACCGAACCACTCGACGAATTCGGCCGGAGATCGACGTTTGTCGACTCGCACGGCAGTTCGTCCGGAGGTAACCATGACACGCCGGGTTACCACGCCATGGTCGAACTCGAGCACTATTTCAGCCCCAACGTGTCGCTCGGTGTCAGCTACAACCAGGGCCGGTACGACGACATCGATCTGGCCGATACACTCCAGACGCATACGGCCGCCTTCGGCGGGTTCATACGCATCACCACAGCGAACACCGGAGCGATCCACCCGTTCATCAAGCTCGGGCTCAGTTCCATGCGCGTCGATTTCGACTCGCCGGAGGAGTTCGTCCGCTCCAGTTACCAGCCGGCTTTCGACGCCGGCGCCGGTATCATATTGTTGCTGGGCCGTCACCTGAGCATCAACGGGACGGCAACGTACACCTACGGGTGGACGCGCGATGCGTACATCGCCCAGGCGGACGCGATCGTCGGATTCGACGTGTCGTACTGGGGAGCAATGGCTGGAGTGAGCCTGTATTTCCCGTAACGCGGCTAGAGTCTGCCCACACCCATCGCGAGGACGCCGAAGAACATCTCGATCTTCAGCAGCCAGCTGACACGGCCGCAGGTTCTTTTGTCGGAACTCTTGAGGACGAGGTACGAGGCGGCGAGCAACCCCGGCACCACGGTCAGTTCCATCGTCCACAGGTAGTAGACTCCGAAATGGCCGGAAATGCCGGGCAGCGGGATCGCGGCGGCCAGTGAGAGCATCAACGCGGACGCCAGCAGCAGCGTCCGCTCTACGCCGAAAACCGCGGCGGCGGTAGAAACGCCGGCCTTCACGTCGCCTTCGACGTCCTCTGCCCCCTTGACCAGTTCCCTGCTCACGATAAACACAAACGCCACGGCCACGGGTATCCACACCGCGGCGACGTTGCCGGCGACCAGTCCACCGGCGACAAACGCGCTCGACGTAACGATCGCCACCAGGAAGTTGCCCCAGGGAAAGGTCCGCTTGGCCCGCCGGGCGTATATGTAGAGAGACGCCTGCCACGCGACCATCAGCACGGCGACACCCGTCGGGAGGAACGCTATCGCGCCCGCCGTGATCGCCAGGGTCGCGGCCACATACAGAGCCGCGGCGGTACGAACCGTCATACGCCCCGACGGCAGCGGCCTGCCCGGCTTGTTGATCCGGTCGATCCCGACATCGTGATAGTCGTTGATAATGTTCCCCGCACCGGTGACCAGAGCGGTGAACAACGCCGTCGGCCACACTCCAGCGGCACCGGCGCCGCCGGCGATCACATAGCCGGCAACCACAGTGAAGGCGGCCACCGCCATATTGTGAGGACGGGTGATTTCGAGAGAGACGAGCAGCAGTTTGAACATGCCGCCCAAGACTGTACTAGAAATCGATCCGGGCAACCACCCGAAACGAGTCGGTCGTTTCGTTGTAGTCCGGATCGTGGGTGATGTTGGATACTTTGGCGCGTCCGTAGAAGCCCTCCAGCCAGGAGTTGCGCGGCAATTCCCAGCGGACATTCACCGACCAGCCGAGCGTGCGCTGAATGACACCCGAGGGAAACGGAGGATCGATCGGTTCACCCGGCTCGTAGGGCCTCAGATCGTTGCCTTCGCCGAGCCGGTCGGAGAATACCGCCGCCGTCACTATCACCACGGGGTGCGGATAGAATTCACCTTCGACCCGCCACCAGTCGGCGTCGGGGCCGGGTTGGCCGCCGAGCAGCGGAGTGGTTTCCGGGTCGGCCGAACCGGCCAGGTAGTACGTCATCGAGTCGTGGTGGGTGTAGGTATAAATCGACACCCGCTGGTATCGCGCCCGCCACGTCGTGGCCACCGGAGTGGAGAGCGCGAAACGGCCACCGACTTCGACCGCCCACTTGTCCGGATATTCGCCGTCGCCTTCGAACTGATAGTCGTCGATCAGGCCGGAGCCATAGAGCGTCAGCGCGTCGAGAAAACTGACTTTGACGTCACCCGACCAGAATATATTGTCGTCGTTATCGCGCTCGTTGAACTGATTTGCATAAAAACTCGACAGCGGAAAAAAGTAAATCGGGTCCCAGTCCTTGCCCGCATACACGACGGTTTCGTTGAGCCCAATCGTCACGCGGCCGAACAGCATCTCGAGCCGGTGCCCCGCGAAATGCCGCCGCAGGACGGGATCGAGGGTCCCGTTGAACATACTCAGCCGGAACCACTTCAGCCGGGCCCGCCACCCGAGCTGGTCGATCGAAGTGACGCGCCACGGGGTAATCAGGTTGCCCCAGTCCGACGGGCCCCAGGCCAGATAGTCCCTCCCGTAGAAGACGTGGACCTTGTCCCATCCAAAGACCACGTACGAGCGCTCGTACAGCGACGTGAGCCCGTTGAAGCTCCGCTCGCGATACGATGGCTTCTCGTGGCTGGCACGGTTCCCGTGCTCGGGCCCCATGGTAAGGCGGTACCGCACGTCGTACGTCACGTGGTCGGAAAAGTGGAGCCGAAACTCGGGGTTGGTGTTGAGGTAAAACTCCGTTCCGAATTCGTCGAGGAACGGCTTGTCGGCGATTCCGTTGAGATCGAGATCCATCTCGAACGTCAGCGGCAGATCCTGCAGAAAGAACGTCGGAGTGTCATACCGCGCCTGCGGGTCCCGTTGCGACGCGTATTCCGAGTACTCCTCTTCCAGACGGTCGAGATTGTAGCGGTCGCGCGGCGCCAGGCGCTGTTCGTAAGCATTGGCGGTAATCTCGGTGACAATGTGTATGAACTCGGGGCGTGTAAACGGAGCATCGTCGGGCACATTACACAAGCCGAGAGACTCGAAACGCTCGACCGCCCGGTACGCCCAGTTTTCCAGCGGAATGAACTCCTGGCCGATGCCGGCGACGGTGGCCGGCAGCAGACAGACAACAACAACGGCCGCGGCGGCGGCAAAGAACCGGTATCCGGGGTGTGGATCGTTACAACACTGCACTCTGCTGTCCGCTCTTGTGAAACAGGGAATCGGCGGCGCGGTAATTTTTCTTCGCCTCTTCGATCATCCCCGTTTTGTCGTACACAACGCCGAGGTAGTAGAACGCACGGCTATCCTCCGGCGCGAGTTCCGTCACTCGTTTGAGCGGCGGGATAGCACGCGAAGGATCGTCCATGCGATTGTAACAGACACCGATGTGATACAACACCGATGGATTTTCGGAGTCGCCCTTGAGAACCTGCTGCAGCACCTTCAGCGCCTTGGCGTAGACACCCTTGCGGTACAGCGCCATGCCGATATAGTAGTTGGCATAGCGGTGGGAAGAATCGAGCTTGAGCACGGCATGGAACGTATCCAGCGCGTCGTTGAGTTCGCCTCGCTCATAGAGAGCAAGACCCAGGTTGAAGCGCGCGTCGACGCTCTCGGGGTCGAGCCGGATGGCGAGCCGGAACTCGCGAATCGCCCTCTCGTGGTTGCCGCTCTCTCCGAACAGGGCGCCGAGATTGAAGTGCGCTTCGGCGCTGTGCGGGTTGCACTGGACGGCCTTGCGAAACAACTGCATGGCTTCGGCCGACCGGCCCTGGAGATCGAGCAGGTAGCCGAGGTTTGTGTACGCCTTGGAGTGGGTATGATCGAGATCTATTGACTTGCGAAAATAGTCTTCGGCCTCTTCGAGACGTTCGTTGCGCGAGAGTGTAACGCCGTAGCGGTAGTAGCACTCTGCGTTGCCGGGCTCGAGTTCGATCGATTCCACGTGCGCCGAGTACGACGCCTCGACGTCGCCCTGTAACTGGTGGATACGGCCGAGAAAGTAGTGCGGCATGGCCCGCGTCGGCGACGACGCGCCGAGGCGTTCGAAGCAGTCTCGCGCCTCGTCGATCGACCGGCGGTCGAAGAGGAACTCGGCGGCGCTCTCCAGGATACCTTCGGCCAGGCCCTTGCGTTTAACAAGCTTGCGACACCGGCGCAGGGACGCGTCCCGGCCACCCGCCTCCCACATGGCCTGTATGAGCTCGAATTCTGCGAGATGGTCGAATCGGTCTTCATCGACCCGTCGCTTGAGCTGCTGGATACGTCTGGTGTCGTCTTTCTGGCGTGATTTGTCTCGATGGACTGGCACGTAATCCCCCTCCCGGAAGCGCCCCCGGCCGGAGAACCGGTCCGTGTAGCGCAAACAATTTAAGTGACTTAGCTGTTTTGCAGACGTTATTACAGGTAGAAAAAAGGTGTCAAGACTTATTTACGCACCTGTAACACGCTTTATTTTATAGCAGTTACAAGTGTTATCCACAGACTATCCACGGCGGTGCAAAACAACTTATATGTCGGGTAATTCCAGACCTCACAAGGAGTTCGCCTCTCGCCCCCTTTTTGCCGGCCAACGACTTTACACGACAGCCCCCCACGGGTCCCTGTCACAATGGGGGGGAAAGAGAAACGCGCCGGCGAGGCGGCGCGTTCCGGGATGCAGGATGAGGAGATGAAACTGGGTTAGTCGTCGATCACACGGATCTCGAGACGGATCTTGATCGGCAGCGTCTTGCGGACCTGCGAGCGCGAGATCACCACCGGCACAACCAGCTCATGGTCAACCGGCTCCGTTTTGCGTTCGGTTACCACGGGCGCTTCGACGGCTTCGATCTCCGGCTTGCCGGCCGTCTCGGCCGACGGTATCGGATCGGTGACGAA
Source organism: uncultured bacterium (assembly GCA_965372695.1). GTDB lineage: Bacteria > Krumholzibacteriota > Krumholzibacteriia > WVZY01 > JAKEHA01 > CBDUWU01. Next base: position 7,372 of record CBDVDJ010000020.1, on the reverse strand, counting down.
CTCGGGCGGTTCTTTCTTGCCGGCCGTCTCGGCCGACTGCATCGGATCGGTGATGAACTCGGGCGGTTCTTTCTTGCCGGCCGTCTCGGCCGACTGCATCGGATCGGTGATGAACTCGGGCGGTTCTTTCTTTTTGACGCCGTTGTCCGCCGACTCATCGAGTTCAACAAGACGCCCGATGTCGGGTGAGAGCTTGCCCTCGTTTGCGACAAATTTGAACGCGCCGTCCTTTTTATTCATGCCCTGCTCCTCTTCGTTTTTCGGTTCGGGGCCGACTGGTACCACGGGAGCCGGAGGGCTCTGCGGTGACGGAGGCGTAACCGGGGAGACTCCCTTCGGAGGAGTCGGCATCGACGACGACGGTGCCTCCTGGGCCTCGACCGGTATTCCCCCCCGGGTGGGAGCCGGATCGGCCCACTGCTGCCCCGGCGTCTCGGCTCGAGCCGGCTGGACTGGTTGCGCGGGCTGAACCGGTTGAGCCGGAGGCGCAGGTACCGGTTGATCCGGAGGAGACTGCCAACCGGAAAGGGAGGGAGGTGGAGACGGCGCCGGTGCGTCCGGAACGGGAACCTGATTCTGGGGAACGTGAGGCTCTACCCCGGTAGGCGCAACGCCGGTTTCTCGAAGAGCCGAATCGATGGCGGAATTCACATCCTCGCCCTGCGAGCCGGGGAGCGACGGCCGCACGCCCTCTTCCGCGTCGGCGCCCTGAGTCGCAATCACGTCTCCGCTTTCCAGCCTCTCTTTCAATTCCTGGTACAGCATTCCCGCCACCGACTTGAACGTATCGTACACTCCGAAGCCATTCATGGCGATCGCCTCGAAAGCGGGGACATTCATCAAATTGAGATGCTGGTGCAGCTCCTGCACCGGCATGCAGTCGGGCAGATCACGCTTGTTGTACTGGATGACCCACGGAATCGTATCGAGACTCAGACCGTGTTCGTTGAGGTTGTCTTCGAGGTTGCGAAGGCTTTCGAGGTTCTCCTGCAGTTTGTCCGGGGCCGAGTCCGCCACGAATACAACGGCGTCGGCTCCCTTCAGGACGAGCTTTCGGGTAGCGTTGTAGTATACCTGTCCCGGCACCGTGTAGAGAAGGAAACGCGTCCGGTAGCCGTTGATCTCGCCGAGTTCGAGGGGAAAGAAGTCGAAGAACAGCGTACGATCGGTACGCGTCTTCATCGACACCATCTGCCCTTTGGAGTCCACTGGCATCTGTCCGTAGAGGTTCTCGAGGTTGGTCGTCTTGCCGCTCAAACCAGGACCGTAATACACGATTTTCGCGTTGATTTCCTCACCCGTGTAGTTCAGTACAACCATCTTCCCAATTCCTTTCCCGGAATACTCCCCGCCGCCAGGAGGCTGCCGGCATCGGCCGTATGTGAATGGTCCAATGCCTGCCTTGACAAAAGTTTCAGTGGGGCGGCCTTCTTGTTCCACGTCGGAACCGGGCACAGGCCCGGGCCGTCGGGAGCTCATCGCTGCGAAAGGCCAGGGTGAGATACTCGAGCGTTCTTAGGAAGACCGCCCCAAAGGGGCGAAGTTGGCAAGTAACATGCCAATGAGCCGGATGCAATATTTACACAACCAGCACAAAAACAATGTGTTACACTCCCGGCGCCGAGTGTCCGGATCGCGAGCGGGGGCTGTCGTGCGCATTCTGCTCTGCCGCTTGCAAAATCACCGATCGCGGGGTTACGATTCCCCGTGCTGTCATCCGATGGATCAGAGGGGATAATCGAACCTTGTCGACACGACGAAAACTCACGATATGCCTCTGGCTGTTCGCGATATCCCAACTCGTTTCCATTTTCGCGGACCGGCTCAAACAGCTCTCGCTGGTGGGTCTCGTCGGCCTCGTCAATCCGGGGTCGAGCGCCGAGTTGCTGCAGCTGGCGCTGGTCATGCACCTGCCCATGTTGCTGTTTGCGCCGCTGTTCGGAGCGCTGCTCGACAGGTGGAACAAGGCCACCGTCATCGCGACCGTCGACTTCGTCCGCACCGCCCTGGTGCTCGCCATTCCCGTTGCATTCGGCTGGCTCGGCTCGATCTACCCCGTATACTTCGTCGTCCTCTTCATCAGCCTCGCCGACTTGTTGTTTTCGCCCGCCCGCTCTGCGCTCATCCCGAAGCTGGCGCCCCCGGGACGCCTGCTCCAGGTCAACGCGGTGTTCTGGGGCCTGGGCATGCTCGGCACACTCGGCGGGTTCCTGCTGACCGGGTGGTTCTTCGACTATCGTTCGTGGCAGGGCAGCTTTTACGCCGACGCCGCCGCCTACGCGGCCGCGGGGCTGCTCATGTTGCCCGTGATATGGCTGCTGCGTCGCGGCGGGGACGGCGAAAGCCGTAAACCCCGCGTGGAGAGGGTCCACAAGCGCCCCGGCATAGCCGAGAGTGTTCGCGAAGTCGCGGCGTCGATATGGGACGGTGTCAGGTTGATCAAGGAGAATCGTACGCTCGCCGTGTGCCTGATCACGCAAAGCGGCGTGTTCGCTTTCGGCGGGGTAATCTACGTGATCGGGATCGCCCACATCCAGGAAGTCTTCCCGGCGGGGAAGACTATCTACCTCAGCGTCGTGGCGACCAGTTTCCTCGGCGGACTCCTCCTGGGATCGTGGATCGCCGGTTATTTCCGCAACCGCACGACATCCCAGCGGACGATCGCCGTTGCCACCATGCTTTCGGGCGTGGCCGTTGTCGGCGTCGGCCGGACGGACACGCTGGTCGCCATGTCTATATGGACGGCGGTCATCGGCTTGTCCACGTCGCCCGTTTTCATCTTCACCGAAACACACCTCCAGGAGCACAGTCCGGAAGAGTTCCGGGGGCGGGTATTCGCGACGCGGGAAGTTATGATCAAGGCCGCCTTTCTGGCGTCGTCCGTCGTGGCCACCGGGATCAATACATTGGTCTCCAAGGCCGCGATATTGACGTCTTTAGGCCTGTTTCTTGCATTATTGGGGGTATTGCTCGAAAGAATGAAGTGGTTGGACACCCAATCCGGCAACGAAGGGTAGTGCAATGAGCGTCGTCGAAAAAATGCTGCGGGAAATGTTCGCCCGGCTGATCAATATAGAACTGACAGATCAGGTGATGGAGAAGCTGGTTCCTGTGATCGAAGGTGTCACCGAAAAAGTCGACGGCAAGGTCGATCTGGACACGGTTCAGGGGCAGAATACGTTTCGCGCTTTGATCTGCAGCATGGTCGCTCACGGGTGGGGGTTGGGCATGCACCCGGACAACAACCCGGTCACCAACCTTGACGGTAAATCTCTCGAGGTCAAGGCCTGCAAGGATATCCTCATCCCCATGGACACGCTCAAATCCATCCGCTACGTCAAGAAGGACCAGTATGGCCGGGTCAAGAAGGCCCTGTTCGAGCCCGATCAGAACGCGCGCATTTGGAGTTCGATCGACGACATGCTGGTGAGGCTGGCGAAAGAAAAATGGCAGGAATAGTCGCGGAGGTTACTGCCGGGTCGTTGAACCCGGGCCGTTTCCTCTGGCGGCAGGATTGAGCTTCTCGAGTTCCAGCACGCGGCCGCCCTCCTTGTATTCCACGGTATCCATTATTTTCCGCATGAGGAATACCCCACGTCCCGACGCCCGGTGCACGTTGTCGCCGCTGCGTGGATCCGCCACGCTGTCGAAGTCGAATCCCGCGCCCTGATCGCGCACGCGAATGCGAAAGCGCGAATGACTCAGGTATATCTGTACGTTGACCTTTTTCTCCGGTTGCGACTTGTTGCCGTGGATGATCGCGTTGGTGATCGCTTCGTCGCACGCCAGCGGTATATTGATGCGCGCGTCGGGCTGCGAAAACCCGAACTCCTTGAGCAGCATGGAAATCTCGTAATTGATTCCCAGGACATAGGACAGGTCGCTGGGAATCAGAAAATCCATGCGAATCTGTCCACGGCGCATCAGGTCGGGATGGCGCTTGAAACTGGGGATGTTGGGCGCAACGCTGTCGATCTCGCGCGCCAGGTCGATTTGATCGAACGGGGGCAGCATGATGCGGTGGACGCCGACCGCCTGGAGCCGGTGTTCGCATTGCGGCTCACACGCTTCGAGTATCACGAGGGGTACTATCTGCGGAAAATCGATACGCAACTGGCGCACGCCGGAGATATCGATGTCGTGTCCGAATCGTTCGGCGAAAACGACGAATGCGAGGCCGGTTTTTCTGGCAGCGCCGAGATACGTCAGCAGTTTCGGCGCGTCCGGATAGAAATCTATTTCGGGGGGAACGTTAGTACACTCGGTTCGAATCCGGTCGAAGAACGACGGATCGGATACCACGGCATAGACGGGCGGACCGTTCTTTCCGCCTTGTGAAATTACGGGGTCGGGGGTTCCTGAATCAGAAGACTTCCTGGCCATCCGCCAATATCTCGTTCAACGCTTCTTTGAAGTAGTTTGTCGAGTTGGCCAGATCGGGACCGACCTTCTCCTTGTACAACTCCCAGGATTTCTTGATCTCCTCGCCGAGCACGGTCATCAGCGTGCCATCCTCGAGGGCCTGGTCCCGTCTGTCCTGGTTGTAGCACAGGATATCGGAAACGAGGACTCGCGCCAAGCGCTTTGCGCGATCGTCCTTGGACCGGCCGCCGCGTTTCGACTTGGCCGATTTCGTCGGCTTCGCCGACTTCGCCGGGGGTGCGGCGGGTGCCACGGGCTCAGCTACCGGCTGCGCCGGCTGCGCAGACTTCGCCGGCTGGGCCGGGGGTGCGGCGGGTGCCACGGGCTCCGCTACCGGCTGCGCAGACTTCGCCGGCTGGGCCGGGGGTGCCGCTGCCGCGGCGGATGCCACGGGCTCCGCTACCGGCTGCGCCGGCTGCGCCGATTTCGCCGATGCGGGTGCCGGGTCCGGGGTGTGCTCAACCGCGGGGGGTGCGCTCGGTACCGGGCTCTGTGCAGCCGGCGCTGGCGCGGCAACGCCTACGGGCGCCACTTGCGGAACCAGCGTGAACACGGCGGTACATTTCGGACAGCGGACCTTGAGCGGGCTTTCCGGCACTTTGTCCTCTGGCAGAAAGTATTTGGCGGCACATCCCTGGCACTGAATGATCATTTCAAGACACCCCTCGTGGGTAAAAATGCATACGTCGCCTCTAAAACGCAACGCGATGTGGCGAATGAAGTCGGTTTGGTAGTCTCGGCGTAACAATAAGCAACTATCACGCCAGCGGAGGCTCTCAAATCACCGTACCGGCGACTATATCCGCGGATACAATCGTTTTCAGATATTTCCGGCATACCTGCCCATCGACTGACTCCAGTTCGGGATCCCGGTCGAGCAACCGGCGAACGGCCTTGTTGGCCATCTCTACTAACTTCCTGTCCCGCAATGGATTGGCGAGCTTGAATCCCGGCACCCCGTGCTGGCGCACACCGAGGAACTCGCCGGGCCCCCGGATCCGTAGATCTTCCTCGGCAATCCGGAATCCGTCCGACTCCCTCACAAGGACGTCTAGTCGTTCGAGGGACTCTCCGGATACGGAATCTCCGAGCAGCAGAAAACAGTGCCCCTCCCGCCCCCCCCGGCCGACCCGGCCGCGAAGCTGGTGGAGCTGCGAGAGCCCGAAGCGCTCGGGGTGATGGACCACCATGACGGTCGCTTCGGGTACATGGATACCAACCTCGATGACAGTTGTCGACACCACCGCGCTCACCTCGCCGGCGGAAAACCGCCGCATGGTGTCTTCTTTTTCCGCCATGGACATGCGGCCGTGGAGGAGCCCCATCGGAACGCCGGAGAACGGACCGTTGGTCAGGTCTTCGTACGCTGTCACCGCCGCTTCGAGGTCCTGCTTCTCGGTCTCCTCGATCAGCGGGTAGAGGAAAAACGCCCGGTTCCCCGCTTCGCATTGTTCGCGCACGAACTGGTACATCGCCTCCCGTTTTTCGGCACGGACCATCCGCGTTTTGACCGGCGCCCTCGTGGCCGGCATCTCGTCGATGACAGACAGGTCGAGGTCGGCATAGGCGGTCAGCGCCAGGGACCGCGGGATCGGGGTCGCCGTCATCACGAGCATATGAGGCGTCGTGTCGCCCTTTAACAGCGCGGCCCGCTGCCGGACGCCGAACCGGTGCTGTTCATCGATGACGACCACACCGAGGTCGCGAAATCGAACGTCCGACTGGATGAGCGCGTGCGTGCCCACGACCACCTGGACACGCCCCGAGGCGATCGCGCTCTGGATCTCCCGCTTTCGAGGAGCCTTGAGCGAACCGATCAGCAGCGCTGATTCCACCCCCAGGCTGTCGAAATCGGGACGAAGCGTCTGATAATGCTGCGCCGCCAGAATCTCCGTCGGCACCATCATCGCCGACTGATGACCCGACTCAACACCGGCCAGAAGTGCCGCCGCGGCCACCACGGTCTTACCCGATCCGACATCCCCCTGCAGCAGGCGGTTCATCCCGCGCGCTGACGAGACGTCGCCGTGGATCTCATCCAGCACGCGCTGCTGGGCGCCGGTGAGCTCGAAACCGAGACCGTCGAGAAACCGCTTCTCGAGTTCGAAGCCCGCGGTAAGCGGCGGCCGGTTCGGGTTCTTGTCGCGGTGCATTCGCTGGAGCGAAAATATCAGCTGGATGTAGAACAGCTCCTCGAACTTCAGCCGGTTCTTTGCTTTCTGGAACGCATCTTCGCTCCCCGGAAAATGCATTTCACGGATCGCGCGGGCGCGCGAGTGCACGTCCAGATCGGCGATCGCCGCCGCGGGGAGGTTTTCCTCGATCGCCCCTTTGTACCGCTCCAGTGTGCGCGAGATCAACCTCCGCAGAAACCACTGCGACACCCCCTCGGTGAGACCGTAGACAGGCACGATTCGTCCCGCGCTGACAAGCTCCTCGTCGAGGGCGTCGCCGACGACCTCGAACTCGGGATTCACAATCTGCCGCTGCCCCTTGTAGATCCGGACCTGTCCCGTGAGGATGACCTCTGTTCCCGGCTTCAGATGACGCGCCAGATAGGGCTGGTTGAACCAGACCACCTGTATTACGCCGGTATCGTCGCCGATCGCCGCGGTGATGATCGGACGACGCCGGCGGGAGTTGCGGCCGGCGGAGGTAAGAACGCGACCGAGTACGGTATCCTCCACCCCTGGCTGGAGTTCACCGATGGGGCGTAATTCGCGCCTGTCGTAATATTTTCTCGGATAATGGGTCAGAAGGTCGTTTACGTTTTCCAGACCCAGCCGTGCCAGTTTGAGCGCACGCGCCGGTCCTACCCCTTTGAGGTACTGGCAATAGTCTTCGAGCGAGGGTTCTTTTTTCATCGGCCTTATTGTACGCCATCGCCCAGCGCCGGTCTACCCGGTCGCCAGCCCCCGGCGGCGACATAAATTCTCAATAAACTGCGCTT
>CBDVDJ010000019.1:0-13823 GCA_965372695.1 uncultured bacterium | reverse complement strand
GCCGGAGTATCCACATGGATCACAAGAAGCGGATGGAAGAGGCGGAAGCGGGCATGACGACGGCGCAGCGTGATACCAATGGCGATGCCGACGTCGAAACGGCCGACGTCAATGCCGACAAACCGGTGTTCTACACGTCGGGCGGCCGCATCGTTTACGGCGGCGGCGGGATCACTCCCGACCTCGAATTCGAACCGCTGTACTACACCGACCTGCAGCGCGAGCTCGAGCGCAAGTCGATGGCGTTCACGTTTGCCGTCGAGGTGCTCGAGGACGACGAAATTGTCGAGGGTTTCCGCACCGACGACGCGATGCTGGATCGGTTCTACGCGTTTCTCGCCGAGCGCGAATTCGAATACGAAGAAGAAGACCTGACCGAGGAAAACGTCGACTACATCCGTACCATGGTGGCCCGTGAGGCCCTCAACCACAGGTATGGACGCAAGGCGATGTACCGCATTCTGCTGGAAGCCGACCCCGAGTTCCAGGAAGTCCTCGAGATCGTAGAGACGTCCCCGACACTCGAGGAGATGTTCGCCTTCGCCGAATCGCAGAAGGGCATCAAGAAGGCGAGCACGGAATAGGGCCGGTTACCAGACCTCTGTTTGATTCGTATCCGGCAAACGGACAGAGCAATTTATGCGCAAGAAGATCGCAATACTATGTGATTTCGACGGCACCGTCGCCCGCGACGACGTGGGCAACCTGTTGTTCGAGAAATTCTGCGGCGACGGTGATTCCGCCAGAGTCGTCGATGAATGGCGCCGGGGAGAGATAACCTCGCGCGAGTGCCTCGAGCGCGAGGCGGCAATGGCCCGTGCCGACCGGGCCGAGCTCGACAAGTTTATCCACGAGCGCCGGCTCGATCCGTATTTCAAGGATTTCCACGACTTCGCCAAAAAACGCGGCATGGAAGTCGTCATCATGAGCGACGGGCTCGACTACTACATCGAGACCATGCTCGTGCGCAACGGCCTGGGCGAGATCGAATTCTTCTCTAACCGGCTCGAGCTCGACGGGGACAAATTCCGGGTCGGGTTTCCGCACTACGGGCTCCTCAGCTGCGACGACTGCGCCTGCTGCAAGACGCACCACCTGTACCGGTACCGTGAAGACGGATTCTTCATCGTTTATGTGGGGGACGGGATGAGCGATGCCTGTCCCAGCACGACGGCCGACATGGTGTTCGCCAAGGGGCGCCTGCTGGAATTCTGTCGGAAGTCGGGAATCGACCACATCGAGTTCAAGAACTTTCGCGACGTCGAGCGCGAAGTGCTTCAGCGCCTGGTTCTGGAAGACGGGTCGGACGAGGCGGTTGGATAGGACGCGGCGAAACGTCAGTTCTTCTCTTTGAGGCGTCCCTTCTTCGGGGGCGCCTTTGTCGTGTCGGCCCCCGTCGAGTCTGCCGTCGAGTCCGCGACGGGCACCCGGTAGTACATCTGGATACGGTTGCCGGTGCCGGTTGTATCGGCGCCGAACATGATGATCGCGGCGTCGGGGTTGAGTGTCGGGTGGTCGACGATACGTTCGGGGAGGTTCATGCGGGGGTCTTTACGGTACGAGTTGTAGCCGACGAGCGCCATGAAATAGAGGAGCGTATCGGGGTTGATACCGCCGGCGTCGATGAAGCGCTGGAGCTCCGACTCGACCAGGGCGATGTCGTCATCGAACACCTCGTCTATGCGGGCCCGCGACCAGAACGTCTCCAGCAGGCCGGCGATTTCGCGCCGGTGGTCGTCGGTGAGCGTGTCGGGGGTGCACGCCACGAACTGCTTCGTCAGCCGGTCCCACCGGGCGTTCCTCGGATCGCCGCATCCGTCGAGCCCGGAAAGCGCGGCGATCGCAACGGCCAGTCCCAACAACACGATTCTCTTCATTTTTGTTCTCCGTTTGCCGGCAGATGACGCCGGAACCAGCCGACCGTCTCGTCGATCGCGGCGGCCAGGGGCCCGGGGTTGCCGGAGCCGCCGACGCCGTAAGTGTGCCCGGTCCGAAGGAGCAGGAGTCTGGTTTCCGCGCCGGCCGTCCGGGCCTCGGCAAAGCGATGGGCGTTCCGGGGCGGAATCACCAGGTCGACTTCTCCGTGGACGATCAGGTGAGGAATCCCGAGGCCCGCGCTTCGGTCGGCCAGCGCGTAGTCGTCACGGTGCGCCTCGAGGTCTTCGAGGAAGCAGATTCCCATCGCCAGCCGCTGGCCGCTCTCACCCTCGAGCCAGTCGTATTCGCCGGCCTCCCGCCACCGCGCCTTCTGCCGCGGCTGGTAGATGTCGGCGTGGGCCGGCGCCGACCAGGTGGCAATCGCCGCGATGTCGCCCGGGGCCGCCAGCGCGTTGAGCACCACCGAGGTGCCGCCTCGGCTGTGACCCCACAGCCCGATCCGGGCCGCCGGTTCGAACCTTCCCCCTCCGCCCGCGTGGATCCAGGCGATGACCGCGGCGAGGTCCCGGCTTTCGCGGTCAATCGTGTTGCGCCGGATCATGTCGGGGTGCGTGTATACCGGACCTCCGCCCGCGCCGCCGTCGCTTCCCGCCACTCCGTTGTGCGAGAAATCGATCGCCAGGGCCGTGATTCCGTCCGCGCACAGGGCTGTTGCGAGACGCGGGATGAACCCCCACAGACGGTAGCCCTTCATGCCGTGGCAGAGGACGACAACCCGCCCCGCCGGGGTACCGTCGCCGCTCTCGTAGACGTCCGCCCAGACCGGGTGTTCATCGCCGGTCGATATAGAGATAGTGGGCGCGGGAGACGTAGTCATGGGCAACGTCAAAATAGGGCATTACCGTTGAAAATTCAAGCGTTAGCGCTTGAACCGGCCTTTTCGAATGATTATCATCCATGCGTGATTTCCTTTCGAAACAACGCATATGATACCCCGCCGGACGGGCCCGTGGGCCTGCCCAACGGCGCCCGGTCGATACTGGCCCCGCTGTGCGGAATTACCGACGCTGTTTTTCGCCGGATTTGTCTGGAAAGCGGTGCAGAGATGGCAGTTACGGAGATGGTCAGCTCCGAAGCCATGACGCGGGGCAGGGAGCACACGGTCAGGGCGATCAAGGGGCTCTCCGTGGAGGAGGGGCCCCTGTCGGTGCAGATTTTTGGTGGCGACCCGGAACGGATGGGCGAGACGGCCGCCCTGCTTTCGGAGATGGAGCCGGAGTATATCGACATGAATTTCGGCTGCCCCGTGCGCAAGATCGTCAGCCAGAACGGCGGATCGGCCGTCCTGCGCGACCTCGACCTCCTGGGCCGGATCTGCCGCGAGGTGGTGCAACGGAGCGAGGTACCGGTGTCTGCCAAGATCCGCGCCGGCTGGGACAAGTCGAGCGGATCGCAGATCCGCGAGATCGCACGGGTGATCGAGGACGCCGGCGTTTCCATGCTGGCCGTCCACGCCCGCACGCGCAAACAGGGGTTCACCGGCCGGGCCGACTGGGACCTGATCGCCGAAGCGAAGGACGCCGTCGGCATCCCCGTGATCGGCAATGGCGACGTGGCGACGGCGGATGATTTTTTTGAAATAGTGCGGCAGACGAACTGCGAAGCGGTGATGATCGGACGCGGGGCGATCGGCAACCCGTGGATCTTCGCCGAAATCCGGGCGAGGCTGGAAGGCGGCGACTACACGCCCCCCGGACCCCGCGAGCGTGTCGAGGTGCTGCTCGACCATGTCCGGCGCGAAGTGGAAGTGGACGGCGAACCGCACGGTGTGATCACGTCGCGCAAAGTCATGGCCGCTTACGTCAGGCACCTGCCCGGCGCGCGCGACCTGCGCGGAATCATGATGAAGATCACAACCATCGCGGCGCTGGAAGAGTTGTTCGACTCCTATCTCGACGAACGCGGTTTCTGACCCCCCGGGGCGCGCGAGTCGCAGGCGGTATACTGTGGAAGAATCCAGATTAAAAAACCTGCTCGGCCGTTTCAAAAGCGGCGAGCTGGACGAGGAAGAGGTCCTGAAGGAGCTTCGCTTCCTGCCGTTCGAGGATATCGGCGACGCGAAGATCGACCACCACCGCGCGCTCCGGACGGGTTTTCCCGAGGTTGTGTACGGCACGGGAAAGACGGACGACCAGATCGTGCGCATCGCGGAGGCGATTCACAAGCACAACGGCAATTTTCTCGTCACCCGGTGCGCGCCGTCCGCCGCGGAAGAACTGACGAAGCGGTTCCCCGACGGGACCTGGGTGCCCAACGCGGGGATTTATTATGTCGAGGCGGGGTCTCGCGAAAAGCACGGCGACGTTCTCGTCATCACGGCGGGGACGACGGACATCCCCGTGGCCGAAGAGGCCGCCATTACGGCGTCGCTTTTCGGGTGCCGCGTCGAGCGGATCTACGACGTCGGCGTGGCCGGCGTCCATCGGCTGATGGCGTACCGTTCGATGATCGAGGAGGCCGACGTGATCATCGTTGCCGCCGGTATGGAGGGCGCGCTCGCCAGCGTGGTGGCCGGGGTGGCCCGGTCGCCGGTGGTGGCGCTTCCGACGAGCGTCGGTTACGGGGCGAGCTTCGGCGGACTGGCAGCGCTGCTGGGGATGATGACGAGCTGCGCGGCCGGGGTCTCGGTGGTCAACATCGACAACGGATTCGGGGCGGGATGCGCCGCGGCGCTGATGTGTTCGCGGGCGCGGCACCTGGCGGCCCGCATAATAAAAAATGGCGGAGAAGAGGCGTGACGTTATGACAAAGACACTGTTGATCGATCCCTTCAGCGGCGCCAGCGGCGACATGCTGCTCGCCTCGCTCGTCGACGCGGGGTGTCCGCTGGAGACGCTGCGCGACGGTCTCCTCGCCGTTCCCGCGCTGGACGGCGTGACCATCGGCGTCGAGAGGGTCGAACGCGGTGTATTCGCCGCGTCGCGGATGGTGATCGGCCTTCCCGAAGAACACACCCACCGAGGGCTCTCCGCGGTGCGCGAGATCATCGAATCGGCTCCGGGTTTGAGTGCGGGAGTGCGGGAGCGTTCGATCGCCGCGTTCACCCGCCTGGCGACCGTGGAGGCCCGCGTCCACGGTATGGACGTCGACGAGATCCACTTCCACGAGGTGGGTGCGCTCGATGCGATCGTCGACGTGGTGGGGTTTTACCTGGCCATAGAAGCCCTCGGTGTGGAGGCGATGCGCTACACGAGGCTGGTCGTGGGGACGGGACAGACGAACAGCATGCACGGCGAGATTCCGGTCCCCGCGCCGGCGACGCTCGAACTGCTCGCCGGCCACCCGCTGGCGTTTTCGGGGCGTCACGAAGAGTTGATCACGCCGACGGCGGCGGCGATCATCGCCACGTCCTTCGAAGCGATCGACCCCGGGACCTGTTTTGTTCCCGAGTCGGTCGGCTACGGCGCCGGCACGCGCGAGTCGAAGAAGGGCCGGTTGCCCAATATTCTGCGCGCCGCGCTCGGAAGGCTCGAAGAGATGCCGGCCGAGGTTGCCATCATCCGTACGACGATCGACGACATGAATCCCGAGGTGTACGGGTACGTCATGGAGCGGTTGTTCGATGGGGGCGCACTCGAGGTCTATTACCAACCCGTCATGATGAAGAAGAATCGCCCCGGCGTCGAGGTCACCGTCATCGGAGAGGCCGCCGACGAAGATCGCCTCGCGGGGCTTCTCCTCGTTCACACGTCGACGATCGGCGTGCGGGTCGCGCGCGAACGGCGCGTGGAACTCGACCGCCGCGTGGAAACAGTGGATACCGAGCTCGGAGAAGCCCGGGTCAAGGTCGCCGGGTTTCCCGGCGGCGATCTGAAGATGAGCCCGGAGTACGAGTCGTGCCGCGCGCTGGCCGCGTCGTCGGGGCGTCCGCTCATCGAGATCTTTGACATCGTGCGCGTCGCGTGGCAGAACGCGCGGGACTGCGCAGCGTCCCGCGCTAGCAATAATTCCTCGCGGGAGAATGAATCGAATTGATGATGGCATCACGCACGTTGAGAATCGGGATCCTGATCTGTGCCGCCGCGGCGCTGGCCGGAGCGTGGGGTTGCGGGCCCCGGACGCGCAAGCCGGTCGAGGGCGAGAAGGTGCTCGCCCACACGGTTTCGCCGGGGGAGACGCTCGAGATCATCGCGGACGACTATTACGGCGACCCCGACCGCGCCGATGATATCCGCGACTTCAATCTGCTCGATTCGGACGAACTGCGCGAAGGCGACGTCGTCAGGGTCTACATGACGCCCGACGACATGGACGCCCTCGCCAGGAGGAAACGAGCGCGGATTCCCTACAACGCCGGTCTCGACCTGGTCTCGCACGGCGCGTGGCTCGACGCGATCAGCGCTTTTCGTGAAGCCATCGCGCTCGACCCTGGATTTGCCGAGGCGGAATACAACCTCGGTGTCACCTACCAGAAAATGGAATCCCACGACAAAGCGATCGAACAGTTCGAACGGGCGATCGATCTGAGGCCCGACGACGCCGACTACCACTACGCGCTCGGCAACAGCTATTTCCATACCAGGCGGTACGACCCCGCGATCAGGTCTTTTGACCGTGCGCTGTCGATCAACCCCGCGTATCTCAAGGCACAGTATTCGCTGGCCGTCTCGCTCGAGAAGGCGGGCAACACGGCCCGGGCCCGGCGCGAGTGGCGGCGTTATCTGGACATGGACGGCGACAGCGAGTGGGCCGACCGCGCGCGGGCCCGCCTCACCGAGCTCGAATAATGATCACGCTCACCCACGTCAGCGTCGAGCTTCCCTTCAACTCACCCGACTCAAGAACCATCCTTGATGACGTCACGTTGTCGATCGCACCCGGCGAATGGGTTGCGCTCGCCGGAGCGAACGGCTCGGGCAAGACGACGCTGCTCCACACGCTCGCGGGCCTGCTCGCGCCTTCGGCGGGATCGGTGGAAACGTCCCGCGCTGCCACAAATCCGGCGCGCTGCGAAGTGGCCCTCCTGCTGCAGGAACCGGACAACCAGTTCGTAACGACATCGGTCCGGCATGAGCTGGCGCTGTCGGTCGCGAACGACGAACACAGAGGAAGGGAAGAGGGACGGGACGGTCGCGGCATCGCGGCCGCCGTCGAGCGTTTTGGCCTGACGGCGTTCCTCGACCGCAACCCGCACCGGCTCTCCGGCGGGGAGAAGCAACGGCTGGCCCTGGCGACAGTGTGGCTCCAGAATCCCCGGCTGCTTCTGCTCGACGAACCAACGGCCTATCTCGACGCCGCGTCGGCGGCGTTGTGCGCGGAGTTTGTGGCGGACGCCTGCCGCGACGGTGTGGCCGCCGTGTGGGCGACGCCGGGTGGGGACGACCTGACGCTGGCCGGGCGGGTTGTCTGTCTCGACGCGGGTCGGGTAGTGTACGACGGGGCCGTGGAGGGCGTGTATGGGTGGGCATCCGGCGCCGGCTGTGACCTGGTGCTGCCGCGGCTCCGGCGTCTCGCCGGCGACATGGCCGCCGCCCTGGCGACCGGGGACGGCGGCGAAAGTGTCGTCGAGGCGTCGTCGCGCGGTGTCGATGCGCTCGCCGATTCGATAGCTTTGATGGCGGCGGATGTTGTTCCTGATGATCGGGGCGATGACGCGTCCCGCGCCGGACTTATTATAGCGCGGGACGCTTCGCAGCCCCGCGCCGGACATATTACAGCGCGGGACGCTTCGCAGCCCCGTGCTGGACTTATTATAGCGCGGGACGCTTCGCAGCCCCGCGCCGGACATATTATAGCGCGGGACGCGGGAAACGTGGTCGAGTTCGACGCTGTCGATTTTGGCTACGATGGGCGGCCGGCGGTGACGGGAGTCGATATCGGCGTGCCGCGGGGCGAGTGCGTGGGACTGACGGGGCCCAACGGGGCAGGGAAGAGCACCGTCCTGGGGCTGGCCGCCGGGATGCTCGAGCCGTCGGCGGGGTCGGTCGTTCGCAACATCGACGGCGGGCCGGCGCGGCGCGACGTGTTCTACCTGTTCCAGAGCCCGGAGCGGATGTTCTTTGCCGAGACGGTTGCCGAGGAGCTGGAGTTCGGTCTGGAACGCCTGGGTCTGGCTCGCGCCGAGTGCGAGCGGCGCGCCCGCTCTGCGCTCGAGAGCGCCGGACTGGCGGGCGCCGATTACCTGGGCCGGGCGCCGTTGTCGTTGAGTCCCGGGGAGATGCGACGGGTGGCGTTTGCTATCGCGCTTTCGCTCGAACCGGAGTTGCTGCTGCTCGACGAGCCCACCTCCTGCCTCGACGCCGGCGGGGTGGCTGTGCTCGAGTCGATCCTGGCGGCGCGCCGGACCGGAGGCGGGACGACGATGGTCGCTTCACACGACGTGGCGTTCCTGGCGGGTGTGTGCGATCGGATCGTGTGGCTGGATGGAGGCCGCGCGGAGACGGCGCTCGTCACCGCGGGGGCCGACCTGGCCCGGGGTGAGGTCTGGCCGGGCGATCCACTGGACGTGCTCGACCTGCAGGAGAGACTCGCCGTCCGGGGTCTCGACGTCGTACCCCGCGCGTTGACGGCCGCGCGACTCGCGGCACGACTTGCGGCACGACTCGAGCGGCGCCCTCAGGGCGGCTAACGTGTTTCGACGATGCGAAACCCGATGTAATTGAGCGGCGGGCGCGAATAGCCGGCGAGATTTCTGCGCGGGGACACCGCCGACGGCCCCAGTATCATGCCCTGCCCTTCCTTTCCCGTTACCCATTCCGCCACGTTGCCGCCGAGGTCGTACACCCCCTGGCCGCCGGACACCGACACCGGACGGAACGATCCGACCGGTTCGATCAACAGGCGCGACTTCTCCAGTTCGTCGAGTTTCTGACGGATCCTCTCGATATCCTCCGGCGTCGGCGTGTACCCCAGCCAGTAGTCGAGGTTGTTCTCGTGGCCGAGGTTCGATTCGGCCGCGGCGAGCAGCCGGTTCATCTCGTCTTCGGTGGGCAGCCGGTATTTTACGCCCGTCCTGTCTTTCAACCAGAGGCAGTAGGTCTGAGCGAGTGGCAACGATACCTCGGTGACGGGGTGGTTGTCCGTACCCGGCGGATAGTCGTAGTTGGGGTCGAACGCGCTGAACTGCGCCCGGGTGATCTCGAACCGGCTCACGCGGATTCCCTTGAACTCGACGATTTCCGGGACGATCGACGCATCCACTTCCCGGCCGATCAGGTAGCCGACATGCTCCACCCCTTCCTTCTCGATTGCGCGGGCGAGAGGCGAGTTCGTGTCGAACGCTTCGTTCTTCGGCTCGTGCGAGTCGAAGAGGTAACGGTCGAACCACGCCAGCTCCTCCTCCATCTTGCGCTTCTGGTGGGAGAGCTTTCTCAGGCCGTGTCCGGTGCCGGGGAAGAGCAGAAACCGAACCGGCGCCACGCCGATCTGCTGCATGGCGCGGAAGTGCTGCCACCCCTGCTCGGTCGGGACCGACGTGTCCTGGGCCCCGAACATGATCAGTGTCGGTGTTTTGAGCTCCTGCATGCGAAAGAGCGGCGACTTGTCGAGGTAGACCTGCTGTTGCTCCCAGGGAGGGCCGCCGAAATAAGCGTTGTCGAAGGCGGCGCCGAAGGCGCAGTTGCCGAAGTCGCTCGACCAGTTCACGTCGCCGGCGCCCGCGCACATGACCTTGAAGCGGTCCGACTCGATGCAACACGCGATGGCGAGTATCGAACCGTTGCTCCACCCCATGATCCCCAGGGCTTCGTCGTCGACGTTGCCCATGGCGACGAGGTGGTCGATGCCGGTGAGGATGTCGGGGACTTCGAGCTCGTAGTAGTGCCCTTTGATCGATTCCATCCACTCCAGCCCGTAGTTGCTGCTGCCGTGGTAGTTCACCTTGAGGACGAACGCACCCTTCGAAGCGAGGACGTGGGGATAGTTGGACCAGCGTTCGGTAAAGAAATCAGGGTCGACGCCGGTCGGGCCGCCGTGGATCACGGCGACGAGCGGGTACGAGTAAGCGGTGTCGTAGTCGGCGGGGTAGTAGAGCACGCCCTCGACGGTGTCGCCGCGCGCGCCCGCCCAGCGAATCACGTCCGTGTCGGCGAGGGTTTTTTCTCTGAGTCCTTTGTTGAGGTCGAAGAGCCGGCGCCGGTTTTCGATCTGTCCGCTCGCCACCGTCGCGGTGAGCACTTCGGGTATCGTAGACGCGTTCGACGAGAAATACACGATCCGATTGCCGCCGCGCATCCCGGCGGCGAGGCGCAGAGGGTTTTCGGTTTCGAGGTCGCGGACGTCGAATTCGCCTTTGTGGTTGCGCGTGATGTGGGCAATGCGGTCTCGGGTGCCGGCCGCCAGCGCGGCGACGACTCCGTCGCGGACCACGTAGTATCCGCGGCTCAGCCCGTTTTCGTGTCCCGTGACCACGCGGGTCAGCTCCATCGAACCAGGGTCGCAGTAATAGAGCCGGTTGATGGAGACGAACGTATTGGTCGAGTCGCTGGCGACGGGTTGCCGGCAGTAGAACCCGGCGCCGTCGGCGGCCCACTTGAAGTCATACGGGTTCGTGTCGGGTGCGGCGAATATCTCGGTACGGGTGCCGTCCTCGAGGTTCATCAGGAATTGTTTCGGCGGGACGCGATAGTCGTAGCGGTAGTCGACGCTCTGGTTTTCGCTCGTTACCACGCGCTTTCCGTCCGGAGACAGGGCGAATTGCGTGATGACCCCCGCGTTGGTAGTGAGCCGGGTCGTTTTCTTGTCCGTTATTTAGGAAAGGAACAGCCGTACGGGCATATAGTGCTCCTGGTCGGAGACGACAACGACGTCGTCCTTGTCCTTCCGGAGCTGCATCTCGCGGAACGTCGAGTCTTCCCGCGCCGTGAAGATAAAACTGTCATCGGCCAGCCATTCGTATGCGCGAACGCCGGTGGTGGTGCTCGTGATTTTCTGTGCTTCGCCGCCGCGCAGGTCCAGGATATAGATCTGGGTTTTCGCTTTTTCCCCCCGCTTGCCCAGAAATGCGAGACGTTCGCCGTCGGGTGAGAATTTCGGAGAGCTGTCCGAGACGTTTCCCCTCGTCAACTGCAGCGTTACATCCTCGCCGGTCCGGGTGATATAAACATGGCCGTTGCGTGTATTCTTTGCCTTGTTCGGGACCGTTTTGACCCACGCGACCCAGTCGCCGTCCGGCGAGATCGAAAAGCCGCGGGCCGATTCCATGTTGATCACGTCGTCCGGCGTGAGATACTCGTCGCCGGCGCTGTTGACCGCGGCGGGGATGGCGAGCGCCGCTGCTGACGTAATTGCCGCCGCCATGACAAATCGTTTCCAATGCATCATTTCACCTCTTGTATGAATTCATGGTCTCCTGCGATCTCCGGATTCTAACGCGCAAAAATGTGATTTCAAAGCGCAATTGACGCCTTTTGCGCGATGCCGTAGCATCCTGTATTACTGGTAACGGGGGTATTAACATGGGGCATCGAAACGTTAGAATTGGCGTTTTCGTCATCCTGGCGATCCTGGTGGTCGCGGCCGTCGGGGCGCGCTTTGCGCTCAAGGGCGGCTACGAAACCGTCGAGGTGTCGACTTCGCAGGAGCTCGAGGCTGCGCTCGCGGGGCCGCGTGAGCGCTTGAGCGTCGTGCTCGCCCCCGGTGAGTACCATCTCGTGCCCGCGGCCGCCGTCGATTCGACGTGCGGCAACTGCGAGGACGCCTCCGAAATGGTGCCCGTCACCGTCGGCCTGCAGGTATCCGGCGATCAGGTGTGGATCCTCGGGCCCGATAGAGGTGAGGCCGTTATTTATACCCACGCCGGCTACGGGATCTATTTCAAGGACTGCGAGGATTGCGGAATCGCCGGGGTAACAGTGACCGGCGGGGAGCGCGATACCGCACAGGCGGCGACCGACGCCGCGATCGTGGCGAAGCGTTCGAGCGTGTCCGTGTTTCACAACCAGATCCGGGACAATATCGGAGATTCCACTATTGTCGCCACCAACGTCGTCGGCATCATGGGGGTCTGTGGCCGCGAAGAATCCTTCATGTGGATTCGTGACAACGATATCACCCGTAACTCGTGGGACGGTATCGCGCTTTTCCGCGACGCCGAAGCCGAAATCGAACTCAATCTGATCGACGGCGTCGACAAGGCGAAAGGCTTCGAGGTCGGTGGCGGCAGGGGGGTGGCTGTGGGGGTCACGTGGAACGCCCGGGCCAAGATCAAGGGCAACGTCATCAAACGCTACTGGAAAGGCGTCGGCGTGTTCGTCGACGCCCACGCCGTCGTGCAGGAGAATATCGTCGAGGAGATGCTGACCTGGGGCATCGCGTACTGGGACGCCGGCAAGGGCAAGCCGTGGGTGTTTATCGAAAACAACGTGATATACGACTGCGGGGCGTGCGGTGTGGCCATCACGCGCGAGGCTCCATTCGAGGAGGACCAGGCGCCCGGCGGTTTTACCGGAAATATCGTCGTGCTGACCGGCCAGAATCCCAAGTACGATCCCGACGACTATTACTGCTTCCAGTGCGCGCTGGCGCTGCACGCCGTTCCCCAACGCTTTGCCATCGAAGACAATCTTTTTTTCGACAACCGCCGCGCCGCCGATGGGCTGTTCGACGAAGACGTCACCGAGGCCGAGTTCATGGAATCAAAAGATGAGTTTCTCGAACGTATAATGTCCTCGAACAGCGAGTGGTTCTATCAGAGCAGCCGCTTTCTCAAGAAATACGTCGATGAACAATAATGCAGATAACAATCACGCTTATGGTGAAATGTGATACTGCTCAGACATGCCGATGATAATCATGCTTATGGTGAAATGCGATACTGCTCAGACATGCCGATGAGTGACTGCGACGTTGATCAAATGCATCGGTGATTAAGTACCCATAAGAATATACACGCTGGTGGCCAGATATCCCGATGAGCAAGCATTAACACAATTAAATATGCCCATGATCAAACACGTAACAGGAAGTCTCGAGTATTACAGCTTCGCGAATCTCGACGCGCATGGGCGGGTGACGTGCTGCGTGACGTCGCGTGCCGGCGGGCTGAGTAGTGGGGCGTTCGAGTCGCTCAATCTCGGCTTGCGAACCGACGACGACTACGACGCCGTTGTCGACAATCGGGCGCAATTAAGTTTGATTACCAGTGCGTTTCCCGACCTGCTCACATTTGGGCAACAGGTACACGGCGCGTCCGTCGCCGTTGTGACCGGCGATCTCATTGGAAGCGGCGCGGGCGATGCCGACGACGCCATTCCCGACACCGACGCGATGGTGACCAATATACCCGACGTGCCGCTCGTCGTACTCGTAGCCGACTGCTGCCCCGTGGCCTTCTTCGACCCCGTGGCCGGCGCCATCGGGATCGCCCACGCCGGCTGGCGTGGGACCGCCGCCGGTATCGCCGCCGAGACCATAAATAAGATGACCGCCCAGTTCGGCTCCGACCCGGCCGACATTATCGGCGGCATCGGACCCTCGATCGGACCGTGCTGTTATCAAGTCGGGGAGGAAGTCGTCGATCAGCTGGCAGCCGCGTACCCCCATCTCGTCGATCGCGTGTTTGACCGCACCCGCGGTGAGAAGGCGTATTTTGACCTCTGGCAGGCAAATCGTTTGATCATAAGCGGCGCCGGCCTTCGGGATTCCAATATCGAAACCGCCGGGCTCTGTACCGTCTGCCACAAAGATACGTTTTTCTCACACCGCGCCACTGGCGGCAACACCGGCCGCTTCGGCGCGTTGATCATGCTCCACGACCGCACCCGCCGGCAGTACTGATTTCCTGGCTCCCGTATCCACCGGTAGTATTGCCCCCCGACTAGCGCACCTGCCAGCAACACCGAGCCCCCGACTCCCGCACCCATCGGCAATACCGAGCCCCCGACTCCCGTATCCACCGGAAGTAGTGCACCCACGGCTCCCGTACACGCCGGCAATACCGAGCCCCC